>CAMFLG010000199.1 GCA_945957495.1 uncultured Pseudorhodobacter sp.
CGTCTCGTGGGCTCGGAGATGTGTATAAGAGACAGCGACATGGAAGGCCGTCATGGCGCCGGTAAAGTGGTGATGCGGTCGGCTGTTGCCGGTACTGGGATCATCGCCGGTGGTCCGATGCGCGCTGTGTTCGAAATGTTGGGTCTTCAGGATGTCGTGGCGAAATCCATCGGCACCTCGAACCCCTACAACATGATCCGCGCCACCATTGACGGGCTGAAGTCCGAGACTTCGCCCCGCCAGGTTGCCGCACGTCGCGGCAAGAAAGTGGCCGAGATCCTGAACAAGCCCGCCGCTGAAGTTGTGGAGGCCTGAACATGACCGCGAAGAAAACCATCGTCGTCAAGCAGGTCAAATCTGCTGCCCGCCGTCCGGCGGTTCAGACCGCGACCCTGAAGGGTCTGGGTCTGAACAAGATGAACCGCACCCGTGAACTGGAAGATACGCCTTCCGTGCGCGGCATGGTCAACAAGATCAGCCACCTCGTCGAGATCATCGAAGAGCGTGGCTAAGTAGGTCGGGGTTTACCCCGACTCTGCTGTCATTCAGAAGCGCCCCGCCGAAAGGTGGGGCGTTTTGCTTTTGGCCGAAGCGTCGGGTTTGATCCATTGGTGACGATAATCTGATCCTCCCCGGCGTAAATCCCGTGCTATCCTGCCGTCAGCCTCTGGAGGAGGGGCAATTTCAGGGAGGAAATTATGGCCGCCAAATACGCCGGAGGCTGCGCGCATGTGCATGTCACTGCCGCCGCCGAACCGATCGACAACCACGAATGCCACTGCAACGTCTGCAAGGCCGTCACCGGCCAGCACACCACACATGTCGCCTTTTTCAACTATGGCGATGTGACGGTGGATCACCCCGAAAAGATCAAACGAGTGCCGTTCAATGCCAACAATCCGAATGGCCCGCTGGAGATTTGTCTGTGCACCGATTGCGGTGCCGTGCTGATGCTGGATGACAAGCAAAAGCGCATCCGCGTCGCTGTGCCGAATGTCATGGGCTATGACGACGCCCATTTCCCCAAGGCCAGCTATCACGCGTTCTGGGATGAAACCAAAGGCTATGAAAAGCCACATGATGGCCGCCCGGTGTTTGAGGGTTTGCGTCCGGAATTCGTCTGGCCCGCCGGGGCGTAAGCGGCGGGGTGAACCCCGCCCTACGGCGCCCTGCCGCAAGGCGGGGCGTTTTTCTATTGGGTGAAGCGGAAGCTTTCGCAGAACCGTGCCAACTTCGGATTACCGGTGTTCTGCAAGGCCGCTTGCCAGGCGAGGTCAAGCGCGTGTTGGGCCGCGTCGATCAGCGCGCCGTCGCGTTCGCCATGTACGCGGGGATCACCGTGAAACAGGGAGTTGCGTACGTCTTGCAGGACCAGGAAGAAGTCCGCCACGGAATTCACCGCGCGAGCCTTTTTTTCAGGAGACCGCCTGATCCTTATCCACCTTTAGCAATCGCGGCGGGGCCACGAACAGCACCTGCAACTCGGGTAGGGCCCGGGCCTGTTGCAGGAAGCCATCCCCCAGATCGGCTGCAAAGCCAGCCCATCCCGCCTCGGCCGAAGTGCCGGGTTTTTCGTATTTCAGATAGCCCGCCCGTTTCAGCGCGTACTCAAACCGGGCGAAGGTGGCGACAAAGCTGCCCCATTCGTTCTTGAACTGCAGCTTGATCCCGGCGCGGTAGTCGGTATCGACGGCCATCTGTATCCCGATCTTGGCGAAAGAAGTGCGCACACTTGCAGTAATCGCGGTGAGTGTCTATACGCCCCCGGTGGCCCGCAGGGTCGCGAGAATCAAAACGCGTGGCCCCCTATGGCCACAAGAATCATCAATCGCCGTGTTTGCCCCCGCCGTCGCAGCCGGGGCAGTTCCGGCATAGGAGTATGCGACATGAAATTGAATGAACTGCACGACAACGAAGGCGCGGCCCGTAAGAAAAAGCGCGTGGCGCGTGGTCCGGGTTCGGGCAAGGGCAAAACCGCTGGCCGTGGTATCAAGGGTCAGAAATCGCGTTCGGGCGTGGCTCTGGGTGGCTATGAAGGCGGCCAGATGCCGCTTTACCGTCGTCTGCCGAAGCGCGGCTTCAACAAGCCGAACGCAGACCGTTTCGCCGTGATCAACCTGGGCCTGATCGAGAAGTTCATCGGTCTGGGCAAGCTGGACGCTTCGGCTGAGATCACCGAGGACATGCTGGTTGACGCGGGCCTTACCGGCCACAAGCGCGACGGCATCCGCATCCTGAACAAGGGCGAGATCAAAACCGCCGTTAAACTGGTTGTCACCGGGGCTTCGGCTGCGGCTGTCGAGGCTGTTGCCGCCGCTGGTGGTTCGCTGACGGTGGCCGTGGCGCTGGAACCCCATGGCAAGCCGGTCCGCAAAGCCAAATAACGCCTTGTGAGCGGTTGCGAGACCGCTTACATCGGGTTAAGTTTCCCGCGCCGCCGACCGGAAAACGGTTCGGCGGCGCTTCCCATAAGTGGGTTTACGCAGAAAGAACTGGGTATGGCATCTGCTGCAGAGCAAATGGCGGCGAACCTCAGCTGGGGCACGCTTGGCAAAGCGACTGATTTGCGTCAGCGCATCTATTTCACCATCGGTTTGCTGATGGTGTACCGGCTGGGCACCTATGTGCCGGTTCCGGGGATTGACGGCACGGCGCTGAAAAACTTCATGGATGACGCGGGTCAGGGCATTGGCGGCATGCTGTCGATGTTCACCGGCGGCGCGATCAAGCGCATGGGCATCTTTGCGCTGGGGATCATGCCTTATATCTCGGCCTCGATCATCATTCAGCTGTTGGCCTCGATGGTGCCGCAGCTGGAGCAACTGAAGAAAGAGGGCGAACAGGGCCGCAAGAAGATCAACCAGTGGACACGCTATGCCACGGTGTTTCTGGCAGCATTTCAGGGTTTTGGCATCGCCAAGTCGATCGAATTGGGCGGGCTTGCGCATACGCCGGGTCTGTTCTTTGTGGTTTCCTGCGTGGTGACGCTGGTTGGCGGTACGATGTTCCTGATGTGGCTGGGTGAACAGATCACCGCGCGCGGCATCGGAAACGGCACTTCGCTGATCATCTTCACCGGCATCGTCGCTGAGGTGCCCTCGGCGCTGGCGCGGTTCTTCAGCCAGGGCCGGGCGGGCGTGATTTCGACTCCGGTGATCATTGGGGTGATCCTGATGGTGTTCGCGGTGATCGCCTTTGTGGTGTTCATGGAGCGCGCGCTGCGCAAGATCCACATCCAGTATCCCCGCCGTCAGGTGGGCATGAAGGTTTATGACGGTGGCTCCAGCCACCTGCCGATCAAGGTGAACCCCGCGGGCGTGATCCCGGCGATCTTTGCATCGTCGCTGCTGCTGTTGCCGACAACGATTGCCACCTTCTCGGGCGGGCAGACCGGGCCGATCATGTCAACCATTCTGGCCTATTTCGGCCATGGCCAGCCGCTGTATCTGGTGTTCTTCGTGGCGATGATCGTGTTCTTCGCCTATTTCTACACGGCGAACGTGGCGTTCAAGACCGATGACGTGGCTGAAAACCTGAAAAACCAGAACGGCTTTATCCCGGGCATCCGCCCCGGCAAGAAAACCGAGGAATATCTGGATTATGTGGTGACGCGGGTTCTGGTGATCGGGTCTGCTTATCTGGCGGCGGTTTGTGTGTTGCCGGAAATTCTGATCAACAAGTTCTCGATCCCGTTCTATTTCGGCGGCACCTCGGTGCTGATCGTGGTGTCGGTGACGATGGACACGATCAACCAGATCCAGTCGCATCTGCTGGCGCACCAGTATGAGGGCCTGATCGAGAAGTCGCAGTTGCGGGGCAAGAAACGCAGCACCGCAAACCGGCCACCCGCGCGGCGTTAACCCGGGCGCAGAAATCAGGCCCGGCGGTCACTCGCCGGGCCTTTTGCTTGTAAAGAAAGAAGGACTCCCATGGCAAACATCATCCTCCTCGGGCCGCCCGGTGCCGGCAAAGGCACCCAGTCCAAACGTCTGGTTGATGAACGTGCCATGGTGCAGCTTTCCACCGGCGACATGCTGCGCGAGGCCAAGACCAGCGGCACCGAGATGGGCAAACGTGTGGCTGCGGTGATGGAGCGGGGCGAGTTGGTGACGGATGAGATCGTCATCGGGCTGATCGAGGAAAAGCTGAAGGGCGCTGCGGCTGGCGGGTTTATCTTTGACGGGTTCCCGCGCACGCTGAAACAGGCGGATGCCCTGGGCGATCTGCTGGCGCGCATGGGGCAGGGGTTGGATGCGGTGATCGAGATGCAGGTGGATGATGCGGCGCTGGTGGCCCGCATCACCGGCCGCTACACCTGCGGCAATTGCGGTGAGGTGTATCACGACACCACGCGCCCGACGAAAGTGGCGGGTACTTGCGATGTTTGTGGCAGCCACGACATGAAGCGGCGCGCCGATGACAACGAAGATGCGCTGAAAACCCGGTTGATGGAATATTACAAAAAGACCTCGCCACTGATCGGCTATTACTATGCCAAGGGCGGGCTTTCGACGGTGGACGGGCTGGCGGAAATGGATGCGGTGGCCACGGCCATTGCGAAAGTTCTTGACAGAAACTGAAAATACCCCATGCGCGGACTTGACGCTTTGGTCAAAACCCCATAAAGCACGGCGTCCCGCAGCGGAATCGCTTGCGGGTCTCCCTATTTGTGGGATTCGAGTCGCCCCTGACCGGGCGGTGTTGTGAAAAAAGGTTCTGGCACTACGGAACCGCAACCATGAAGGAACACACGTTTGGCACGTATTGCTGGCGTTAACATCCCGACCCAGAAACGGGTTCCGATCGCACTGACTTATATCACCGGCGTTGGCCCGCACATTGCAGAGCAAATCTGCGAGTCCGTTGGCATTGACCGCGCACGCCGCGTCAACCAGCTTTCGGATGCCGAAGTGCTGGCGATCCGCGAATACATCGACGCGAACGTCACCGTTGAAGGCGACCTGCGTCGTGAAGTTTCGATGAATATCAAGCGTCTGATGGACCTTGGCTGCTACCGTGGCCTGCGTCACCGCAAGGGCCTGCCGGTCCGCGGTCAGCGCACGCACACCAACGCTCGTACCCGCAAGGGCCCCGCAAAAGCCATCGCTGGCAAGAAGAAATAAGGGGTAGGGCATATGGCACGCGATACCAAAACGACCCGCACGAAGAAAAAAGAACGCAAGAACATCGCAGCTGGCGTGGTTCATGTGAACTCTTCGTTCAACAACACCAAGATCCTGATCTCTGACGTTCAGGGCAACGCGATTTCTTGGTCGTCCTCGGGCACCATGGGCTTCAAAGGCTCGCGGAAATCCACGCCCTATGCCGCGCAGATGGCTGCCGAAGACGCAGCGCGCAAGGCGCAGGAACACGGCATGAAGACTGTTGAAGTCGAAGTGCAAGGCCCGGGTTCGGGCCGTGAATCGGCTCTGCGCGCCCTGGCGGCTGTTGGCCTGAACGTCACCTCGATCCGTGACGTGACGCCCTTGGCCCACAACGGCTGCCGTCCGCCGACGCGCCGCCGCGTCTAAGGCTATTCTATTGGTCGGGCTGCGCGATGACGCGCGGCCCGATTCCGTCATTTATGAACCTCGGGCGTCGTCTGCTTACGGACATGGGCAGAAGACAAGTATGGAGGCGATCGCATGATCCACAAAAATTGGCTCGAACTGATTAAACCGACGCAACTGGTCGTCAAGCCGGGGGCTGATGCGCAACGCACCGCCACCGTCACTGCCGAGCCGCTGGAGCGTGGCTTTGGTCTGACCTTGGGCAACGCGCTGCGCCGCGTGCTGCTGTCGTCGCTGCAAGGCGGCGCCATCACCTCTGTGCAGATCGACAACGTGCTGCACGAGTTTTCGTCCGTGGCCGGTGTGCGTGAAGATGTCACCGACATCGTCCTGAACCTCAAGGGCGTGTCGATCAAGATGGACGTGGACGGGCCGAAGCGCCTGTCGATTTCTGCCAAAGGCCCGGGCGTTGTCACCGCTGGCGACATCTCGGAATCCAGCGGCATTGAAGTGCTGAACAAAGAGCATGTGATCTGCCATCTTGACGACGGCGCCGACGTGTTTATGGAACTGACCGTCAACACCGGCAAGGGCTATGTTGCAGCCGACAAGAACCGCCCGGAAGATGCGCCGATTGGCCTGATTCCGATCGACGCGATCTATTCGCCGGTCAAGAAAGTGTCCTACGAAGTCACCCCGACCCGCGAAGGTCAGGTGCTGGACTATGACAAGCTGACCATGCGCATCGAAACAGATGGCTCGCTGACGCCGGAAGACGCCGTGGCCTATGC
>CAMFLG010000200.1 GCA_945957495.1 uncultured Pseudorhodobacter sp.
AATCGGGCATGGGCTGCCGTTGCAGCTTTAGAACGCCCGCAGCGCGGCGGGGTCGTTCAGGCGGCCTTCGATCAACTGGCGCAGGCAGGCCAGATCGCCCTGGCTGCCGGGGTGAAGGGCGCTGGCGGCGGCATTGGCCAGCCCCTCATCCTGCGCGTGCCGCGCGATGCCGTGCAGAAAGCCTGCCAGATAGCGGCGGGCAGGGGCATCGGGGGCGCTGCGCAGCAGGTCTGCCGCCTGCGCCAGATCTTCGTGCAGCGCCAGACGGTCGGGGGTGATAGCGCCGCCGCTGGGGGCAGGGGCGCGGGCCGCCTGATCGGGCAGATGCGCCAGAAGCGTGGCGCAAAAGCCTGACAGGCTGTCAATCGGTTTGTCCAGAAACCCATCCGCCCCGGCGGCCAGCGCCCGCATCCGGCCCTGTTCGGCACCCGAACTGCCCAGAACCACCGGTGTGCGCGGGCGGGCCAGCACCAGATCGCGGATAAGCGCCTCTCCTTTCCCATCGGGCAGGCCAAGATCGACGATAACGACATCGGGGCGATAGACGCGCAGATGCGCGCGGGCGGCGGCCAGCGTTTCGGCCCGGCGCAGTCGCGCGCCGGAACGCGCACAAAGCAGACGCAGCGCCTCACTCGCATAGCGGCTGTCTTCGACGGCGAGGATGGTCAGACCGAACAGCGGCAGGGCATTGGGGCCGGACAGGCCGGGAATCGGAAAGCTTTGCGGCGCGGTTGGGGCGGCGGTTGGCAGGGGGCTGGGCATGGCGCGGGCCTGCAAGGTTGGGGCGGCTGGCCACCACTCAACCACGGAAATGGCTAATGTCAGGTTAAGATTTCCGCTAGGCCATCGTTTTTTCCGGCAGCGCGCGGGACTGCGACCTCTGCGCCCTTGTCCGGGCCGGGGCTTTCGGCCCATAAGGCAGCGAAACCTAGCCGGGGAGCCTTGCCATGATTGGTCGCCTGAACCACGTCGCCATTGCCGTGCCTGACCTTGCCGCCGCTGTCGCGCAATACCGCGATACGCTGGGCGCAACAGTGGGCGCGCCGCAGGACGAGCCGGATCATGGCGTGACGGTGGTGTTCATTGCCTTGCCGAACACCAAGATCGAACTTCTGTACCCGTTGGGCGAAGCATCGCCGATCAAGGCGTTTCTGGAAAAGAACCCTGCAGGCGGCATCCATCATATCTGCTATGAGGTCGAGGATATTCTGGCGGCGCGCGACCGGCTGAAGGCGGCAGGGGCGCGGGTGCTGGGATCGGGCGAGCCGAAAATCGGCGCGCATGGCAAGCCGGTGTTGTTCCTGCATCCGAAGGATTTCAACGGCTGTCTGGTGGAACTGGAGCAAGTATGACCATCACCGCCGCCATCGTCTTGTTCGCCATCATCTGGTGGACTGTGTTCTTTTGCGTGCTGCCGGTGCGGTTTAAAAGCCAGTCAGAGGCCGGGTCAGTGGTGCCGGGCACGCCGAAATCGGCACCCAGTCAGACCATGCTGAAGCCGAAGGCCTGGATCACCACGGGCATTACCGTGGTGCTTTTCGTGATCCTGTATCTGATCATCACCTCGGGCAAGATCGGCATTGCCGATCTGGACATCTTCAACCTGCGCGCCTCTCACCCCTGAGGGGGTAAGAGCAGGATCGGTTTGACTGCTATCGGAAGATCGCTGCCCCTCGCTTGGGCCCGAACGCGATTTCCGATTCAGTTAGGTTTCAGAAAACCCATCCTGTTTCAGACGATGGTAAAGATGGGTGAAGGTGGCAACGCCCAGCACCGGGATGATCAGGTTGACCAAGGGCACGGACAAGGGCGCCGCCATCAGGATGCCCGCCATCCAGATCGTGCCGCGATTTTGTTTCCGCAATGCGTTGGCGCCCGCGCGGCCCAGCCTGCGCGTGGCGACGACGGTGAAATATTCCCGGCCCAGCAGCATGCCGTTCAGCGCCCAGAACACCAGCGGGATGAAGGGGCCCGCAAAGGCATACAGCAGCAGGCCGAACAGGTTGACCGCGATAATGACGCCCAGAAAATTCGCGGTGTCGATCAGCATATCGCCCAAAGGCACGCGCGGCACCGGGGGCAGCCAGGGGTAATGCTTGTCCTCGACCGCCTGCGCCACATCTTCAACAAAGAACCCGGTGAAGGCCGAGGCCACCGGCACCATCAGCACCATCGACAGGCCCAGCATCAACAGCAGTGATCCCGCCCCAAGCAGCGTGTGCAACCCGCTGACCGGGCCGATGAACGGCACATCCACCGTGCCGGGGGTGAAAACCTCGATCAGCCACAGAAAGCCCGCATAGGCGCCGACGAGCAGCGCCAGCGCCAGCAGGGTGCCGAACAGGACGACGCGCAGAAAGCGCGGGTCGGACATCTGCGCGATGGCCTTGAAGAAATCGGAAAAGATCATGCAGGGGCCCAGGTGATCAGGCGGGCAAGGTCGGGGCGGGGGCGGTCGGGCAAGGGCGCGGTGCCGAGTGTGCCGATGTGGATGATGCCAGCGACGGTTTCGTTGCCGGTGCAGCCAAAGGCGCGGGCGGCAAAATCCGCATCCTGCGAGGGCCAGCCTGAAAGCCAGTTCGCCGACCATCCGGCGGCCGATGCCGATAGCACGATCGCAAAGCACAGCGCCCCTGCCGACAGCATCTGTTCCGAGGCGGGGATTTTGTCGCTGGCTTTGGGCGACGCGATCACCGCGACGGCCAACTGGCCCAGATCATACTGGCCACGGCCCTTGGCGATCTTTTCCGCGTCGCCACCCAACTCGCGGGCGCGCGCCTCTGCCAGGTCGGCGAGCCGCGTCATAGCGGGCTTTTCGATCACCACCAGCCGCCAGGGCTCCAGCTTGCCATGATCGGGCACGCGGGTGGCGGCGGTGAGGATGGCCAGAAGCGCATCGCGCGTGGGCACCGGGCCTTTGTAAAGCTTGGCCGGGTTGGAATGGCGGGTCAGCAGAAAATCGAAGGCGGCTTGGTTGGCGGTGGGCTGGGCAGGGTCAGGCATGGGGGTCTCCGGTTGGTTGCCCAGAGGTGGGCAGGAATGCGGGCGTCGTCAAGCGGTTCTGCGGCGGCGGGCTTGCCGTTTCGCGGCGGGGCGGGCAGGTTGTGGCCATGCAAAAGGGCGAATGGGCAGAACTGGCGGTGGAGGGGGCGGAATTTTCCTGCCGCGTCACGCCGCGCGCGCGCAAGGCAGGGATCAGCCGTGAGGGGGCTGCCATCAAGGTGGCGGTGACGGCCCCGCCCGAGGATGGCCGCGCCAACGCGGCGGTGGCCGAGGCCTTGGCCCATGCGCTGGGCGTGGCAAAAACCCGGCTGGTGCTGCTGCGCGGGGCAACATCGCGCGAGAAGGTGTTTCGGCTGGAGTGACCGGCGGTTAACAAATGGAGCGGCTGCGCCGCGAGTCTTGTTACTCGCCTCTGGCCTGCGGCCAACCGGCTCGGGACGCGCCGCCGGCTCGCTTGAATGGCAAAAAGCCATTCAGGCCTGAGTATTTGGGCCAATGTGAAAGGACAAGGCGCGTCGGGGGCTGGTCAGCTTTCGCCGGGGCGTTCGATCCGGTAGCTGCCTTCGGGCAGGTTGAGCGCGGCGGCCAGATCGTTCAGTTGGGCGATCGACAGGGTGATGGCGATCTGTTCATCGGTGTTGGCATCGACCTGACGCAGCACGACGCAATCCTCGAACGCCTCGATGATGATGTCTTCCTGCAGGGGCATGTTCGCCTCGCCCTCGTCCACAAGGGTGATCACGGTGGCGTCGAAATCGTGTTCGATGGTGAACATCTGGGGGCGATCCTGCAGTGGATTGGGCGGTTGGCTGCGAGTATAGAGGGGAGGAGATGCGGGTCCAGTAGGGAAAGAGGACGGGTGATGCGGGCGGTGCGGTTTGGCTGGGTTTTGCTGGGTTTGGCAGGCTGTGCGCCGACGGCGGCGCTGACGCCATATACGCCGCAGGGCGCGGTGGTGGTGGCAGAACCCGCGTCTGCGGCCGGGGCGCCGCTTTCGGCGCAGGCGGCGGCGCAGAACTTTCGCACGGTGGTGGCGCGGGTGGAACCAGTGGCGGAGGCCTATTGCCGCAACGCCCAAACGGTCGCGGATTGCGATTACCGCATTCTGGTGGATGAGCGTACCGATCAGGAGGCCAACGCCTATCAGGGGGTCGATGCGGCGGGGCATCCGACCATCACCTTCACGCTGGCGCTGATTGCCGATGCGCGCAATCAGGATGAACTGGCCTTTGTGATGGGGCATGAGGCGGCGCATCACATCGCCGGGCACATTCCGCTGAAACAGCAATCGGCACTGGCGGGGGCAGTGCTGGGCGGGCTGCTGGCAACGGCGGCGGGGATGGATGCGGCGACCGTGCAGCAGATGACCGATCTGGGTGCGGGCGTGGGGGCTGCGTCCTATTCCAAGGATTACGAGTTGCAAGCCGATGCCATCGGCACAGAGATCGCCTGGCGGGCGGGCTATGACCCGATGCGCGGCATGGCGTTCTTTGACCGCATCCCCGATCCGGGCGATGAATTCCTGGGCAGTCATCCGGCCAATGCGCAGCGCAAGCAGGTGGTGGCAGAGGTGATGGCGGGGCTGACGGGGCGGTGAGCGGGGTGCGGTGATTTGACCCAGATCAAGGCGCCATAAGGCGCGCGCAGGCAGGCTTGAGGTCTTGCGAGGATTGGGAGGTCGGCATGATCGGCTACAGTGACGCGCCCCGCGCCTGGGGCTTTACCCGGGGGGCGGCCCGGGTGGTGGGGGTCAACCTGACCGGCGCGGTGGTGGAAGGCTGGCTGAGCCGCAGCGAGTTGGGCGAGATGGTGGACACCTGCACCCGCTGCGGGCAGGCGCTGCCCTGCACCGATTGGCTGGCGCAGACGGCGGTGGCAGAGGAGTTGCCGGGCTATTGCCCGAACAAATCGGTGATCGAGGCGTTGAAACCCTGACGCGGGCGGGCTGGTCAGGCCCGGCATTGACAAAGCGCGACATGACCCGCGCCGGGATGTCTTGGTTTGCGTTCAATCTGGTTCAGATTGAACGCAAACCGCTGTAGCATCCGGCAGATCATTGCCGGAAAGGAACGCCGATGCCAACCAGACCAGAGATTGACCGCCTTGATCTGCCTGCCCTGATGCGCCGGGTCATCGCCTTGGCGGTATCAGCACGGGCCAAGGGCAACCATCCCTTCGGCGCGCTGCTGTGTGATCTGAACGGAACCATTGTGCTAGAGGCGGAAAACTCTGTCGGGGCCGACGGCGACGTGACCAGCCACGCCGAGCAGAACCTGATGAGTGCGGCCTCGCGCCGGTTTTCGGCGGAAGAACTGGCGCGGATGGTGATGGTCACAAGCACCGAGCCTTGTGCCATGTGCGCGGGGGCCACGTTCTGGACCGGGGTGCGGGCGGTGGTTTACGGTCTGCCCGAAGATGCGTTGGGCGCGATGTGCCGCAGCGCTGACAATCCGTCCCCGCCGGTGCTGAACCTGCCCTGCACGGCGGTTTTCGCCACCTGCCCGGGGCATCCGACCATCGTGATCGGCCCGGTGCTGGAGGACGAGGCGCGCGTGCCGCACGCCGGGTTCTGGTGACGGATCAGCGTTTTTGAATGACGGCCACCTGATCCTTGCGCGTCTTGTCAAAGCCGACCTGAAACAGAAAACAGCCGGAAATCTGCGGCGCAAGCGCGTTGAAGGCGGCTTGGGTCGCAGCATCGTTGTGCTTGAATTTCCGGGTTTCGGAAAAGCTGCGGAACAACTCTGCGGTCTTGGTGATGCCCGGCTTTTCGTAAACCTCGGGCTGCCAGCGCAGGTCTTCGATGATTTAAAGGCCACCCGGTTTCAACAGCGCGAACATTTCCACAAAGCCGTTCTGCTGATGGTGGCTGGCGTCATCAATGATGATGTCAAACTGGGGCATGTCGGCGCGGGCGGCGGCGATATTCTCGCGCGCATCCATGTCGCAGCGGTGAAAGGCAAAGCGGTCATGCCGGAACCACGAGAAATCCGACACATCCAGACCGTGAATCTTTGCCACCGGGAAAAAGTCGAGCCACATGCGGATCGAGCGCAGGTCATCGGTTTTGCGGTGTGCCGAGATGCCATGCTCTGGCCCGCCAATGAACAGGCCCATTTCCAGAAAGGTGATGGGCTGGTTGCGATAGGGATGAAACAGCATGTGGTAAAGTTCGGTATAGCGATGCTTGGTTGATCCATTGTCCGACCCGAACCGATCGGCAAGATCGGTCAGGTTGGGTGCAGCCGCGCCCGCCAAGGCCTTGCCCGCGCTGCGTGTTGCCG
>CAMFLG010000201.1 GCA_945957495.1 uncultured Pseudorhodobacter sp.
AGATTCCTCTACGTCTCGTGGGCTCGGAGATGTGTATAAGAGACAGGGCCACATCGGCGCCGGTGCGGATGCCGCCCGAGACGATCAACTGCACCTTGCGGTGCATGCCAAGGTCTTGCAGCGCCTTCACCGCCAGGGGGATACAGGCGAGGATCGGCATGCCGACGTTTTCGATGAACACATCCTGCGTCGCCGCCGTGCCGCCTTGCATGCCGTCCAGCACCACCACATCGGCGCCCGCTTTCACCGCAAGCGCGGTGTCATAGTAGGGGCGCGCGCCGCCGACCTTGACGTAGATCGGCTTTTCCCAATCGGTGATTTCGCGGATTTCCATGATCTTGATTTCAAGGTCATCCGGCCCGGTCCAGTCGGGGTGACGGCAGGCAGAGCGCTGGTCGATGCCTTTGGGCAGGTTGCGCATCATCGCCACGCGGTCGGAAATCTTCTGGCCCAGCAACATGCCGCCGCCGCCGGGTTTGGCGCCTTGGCCAACCACAACCTCGATGGCATCCGCGCGGCGCAGGTCGTCGGGGTTCATGCCATAGCGGCTGGGAAGGTATTGATAGACCAGCGTGCGGGAATGACCGCGTTCTTCTTCGGTCATGCCGCCATCGCCGGTGGTGGTCGATGTGCCAGCGGCGCTTGCGCCACGGCCAAGCGCCTCTTTCGCGGGGCCGGACAGCGCACCAAAGGACATGCCGGCGATGGTGACCGGGATATCCAGATGGATCGGCTTTTTGGCATGGCGGGTGCCCAGCCACACATCGGTCGCGCATTTCTCGCGGTAGCCTTCCAGCGGATAGCGGCTGATCGAGGCGCCAAGGAACAGAAGGTCATCGAAATGCGGCAGGCGGCGTTTGCTGCCACCGCCGCGGATGTCATAGATGCCGGTGGCCGCGGCGCGGCGAATCTCGGCGTTCACGTCGTTGGAGAAGGTCCAGCTTTGCTTGGGCGGGGTATGGGAAAAATCGCTCATATATGCCTCAGTAGGACGACGCGTTGTCGATATTGAAGGTGTAAAGCTTGCGGGCCGAACCGTAGCGTTTGAAATCCGTGGGCTTGGCCAGATGCTCTGCCTCGCCGCGCTTCAAGAGGTCGGCGACGATGGCCAGATGTTCGGGGCGCATCTCTTTCTCGATACAGTCGGTGCCCAGGGATTTCACCGACCCGCGCACGAAAAGCCGCGCTTCATACAGCGAGTCGCCAAGGCTGTCGCCCGCGTCGCCCAGCACAAGGATGTTACCCGATTGCGCCATGAAGCATGACATATGGCCGATGTTGCCATGCACAACGATGTCGATGCCCTTCATCGAAATCCCGCAGCGCGAGGAGGCGTTGCCCTTGATCACCAGCAAACCGCCGCGCCCGGTGGCGCCTGCGTATTGCGAGGCGTCGCCGTCGATGATGACCGTGCCAGACATCATGTTTTCGGCCACGCCCGGCCCGGCAGAGCCCTTGACGCGGATGGTCGCCTGCTTGTTCATGCCTGCGCAGTAATAGCCGGTCGATCCGCGCACGGTGATGTCGATGGGCGCATCCACCCCCACGGCAATCGCGTGGCTGCCCTTGGGGTTGATCACTTCCCAAGCGGTTTCGTTGGTGTTCTGGCCTTTCAGGTTATGAAGGGCCTGATTGAGCGCGCGCAAGCCTTGCGCTTCAAGGTCGAAGGTTTGCATGTTCAGCGTTCCCAGAAGTAAACAGTCGCAGGTTCCGGTTCCCAGATCCGGGCGGTTTCGATGCCCGGCAGGCTGACCATGGCGCGGTATTCCGAGCCGAAGGCCACATATTGATCGGTTTCGGCCATCACGGCGGGCTTGCAGGCAATCGGGTCGCGCACCACGCCGAAGCCATTCTTGGTGCCGACGACAAAGGTGAAGAAGCCGTCCAGATCGGTCAGCGTCGCCTCAAGCGCGTTACCAAGGCTTTCGCCCTCTTGCAGCTTGTGGCTGATGAAGGCTGCGCCCACCTCGGTATCGTTTTCCGTCTCGAAGGTCATGCCAAGACGCTTCAGTTCCCGCCGCACGCCATTGTGGTTGGAAAGCGAGCCGTTGTGGACAAGGCATTGATCCGCGCCGGTGGAAAACGGGTGCGCGCCCATGGTGGTGACGGCGGATTCAGTGGCCATGCGGGTGTGGCCGATGCCGTGGGTGCCGTGCATCTTGGCCACTTCAAAGCGGGCTGCCACGTCTTTGGGCAGGCCAACTTCCTTATATATTTCAATGCCTTCGCCGGAACTCATCACCTTCATGCCGGGGCGCAGATGCGCCAGCGCCGAACGTGCCGCGTCCAACTGACCGGCGGGCACCTCCAGCACGGCATGGGTGGATTTCACCAGCATCAGCACCGGCTGACCCAGGGCCGCCTGCAGATCCGCGTCAAGGCTCTTGAAATCGACCTCTGGCGTTGCCGACTGCACCGTCAGCTTGCCATGGCCTACCTTGCCCTCGGAATAGATCGCGATGCCCGCGCTGTCGGGTCCGCGATCGGTCATGGTGATCAGCATATCCGTCAGCATTGCCCCCAAGTGAGGCTCTAATTTCGGGTCTTTCAGGAAAAGCCCAACAATCCCGCACATGGCGACGACTCCTCTAACTGTCTCTGCACTCAGGCTAGCACCTAAATCCACCGCGTCAACTGAGAAGAAACTTTTTTTCCTACGGGCAATCTTTTTGAACTGCCCGGAAATTCATCGTCGGCTTGCCGCAAAACCACCAAGGGCGGGCGCTGCGGCAAGGATCGCAAGGCACGCTGTCAGGTTTTGCCCATCAAAGCAAAGCCCCGGTGATTCGTTCTTGGGCCGCGCAGGCGCACCACCGCAAGCGCCCAAAATCGGGGCAATCCCGGCGCCTTGATCTGACATTTTCCCCAGATTCAATCGAAGGCAGTAAAAAAATATTCCTCTCAGGCGAAAAACCACTTTGAAGACCGCAAAGCCGGATTATGGTGGGCCGCAATAATCAGGAGCGACCGGCCCGGGAAAACGGGCGGCAACAGCGCGAACAAGGGAGACATTCAATGTCGAATGAGAAGAAAGCGGGCGATCTGCATCGCACGTTGGACTGGAAGGGGGCCTTCTGGGTCGCGGCGGGGGTGCCACCGCTGGTGCTGTTTTCCATCGGCGGGATTGCCGGGGTGGCAGGGCAAGCGGCCTTTGTGGTCTGGATCCTGTCGATGATCATGGGCTTTTCGCAAAGCTTCACCTATGCCGAGATGGCCGGCATGTTCGGCAACAAGTCGGGCGGCACCTCTGTTTACGGTGCCACCGCCTGGCTGCGCTATTCCAAACTGATCGCGCCCTTGTCGGTGTGGTGCAACTGGTTCGCCTGGTCGCCCGTGCTGTCCTTGGGTTGCGCGATTGCGGCAGGTTACATCCTGAACTCGCTGTTCCCGATTCCGGCGGCTGACAGCCAGATGGTGCTGGACTGGGTTGCGGCCAACCTGGCCAACTACACCGAATCCACACAAGCGGTGGTCGATTACATTGCCGCCAATGCGGGCACCTCGCCCGCTGATGCGATTACTGCCGTGGCAACGGCTGACGGTGTTGCCGCCCTGACCCCGGCCTTCCGCGTCTGGGAAGCCTTCCAGATCACGGTTCCGGGCCTTGGCAATCTGCATTTCAATTCGACCTTCATCATCGGCGGAGTGCTGATGCTGATCATGCTGGCGATTCAGCACCGCGGTATTGCCGCCACGGCCTCGGCGCAAAAGGTGTTGGCCGTGGTGGTGTTGGTGCCTTTGCTGCTGGTGGGGCTGGTGCCGATCCTGACCGGGTCGATCAACTGGATGAACGTGACCGGCATCGTGCCCCCGACTGCGGCCTATTCCGGCGTGAACGGCGAATGGAACGTGGGCGGCTGGACGTTGTTTCTGGGCGGCATGTATATCGCGGCCTGGTCCACCTACGGCTTTGAAACGGCGGTCTGCTATACGGCCGAACTGAAAGACCCCAAGCGTGATACCTTCCGCGCCATCTTCTATTCCGGCCTGCTGTGCATCGTGTTCTTCTTCCTGATCCCGTTCTCGTTCCAAGGCGTTTACGGCCTGGACGGCATGTTGCAACCGGGAATCGTCGATGGCACCGGCATTGGCGAGGCGCTGGGCAAAATGCTGGGCACCAACCCTGTGTTCGTGCAGATCTTCGTGATCCTGATGATCCTGGCGCTGTTCCTGGCCATCATGACAGCAATGGCCGGGTCGTCGCGCACGCTGTACCAAGGCTCGCGCGATGGCTGGTTGCCGCGCTATCTGAGCCGCGTCAACCGCAACGGCGCGCCCACCGGGGCGATGTGGACCGACTTTGGCTTCAACCTGATCCTGTTGGCCCTCGCCTCGGATGTCAGCGGCTATTTCTATGTGCTGGCCATTTCGAACGTGGGCTACCTGTTGTTCAACTTCCTCAACCTGAACGCAGGCTGGATCCACCGCATCGACTCGGGCGACCGCGAACGCCCTTGGAAGGCGCCGAGTTGGCTGATCGGTGTCAACACCGTGCTGGCCTTTGTGAACATGCTGTTCCTTGGCGCAGGGGCCAAGGTCTGGGGCTATGAAAACGCGCTGTGGTCGGGGCTGGTGTTTGCCGCGCTGATCCTGCCGGTGTTCTGGTTCCGCCATTATGTGCAGGACAAGGGCCATTTCCCGCGTGAGGCGATGGAGGATCTGGGCCTGACCGATCACGGCGATCTGGGGCCACGCAAGGCCGGGATGTTGCCATACCTTGCGCTGGTTGCCGGGGCGGCGGTGGTGCTTTGGGCGAACTGGTACTTCGTGCTGCCCAGCTGATCCGCTTGAAATTTGCGCGAAAGGGCAGCCTTTGGGCTGCCCTTTTTCATTTCCGACCGA
Organism: uncultured Pseudorhodobacter sp.; assembly: GCA_945957495.1. Taxonomy (GTDB): domain Bacteria; phylum Pseudomonadota; class Alphaproteobacteria; order Rhodobacterales; family Rhodobacteraceae; genus Cypionkella. The sequence continues at coordinate 4,843 of CAMFLG010000201.1, forward strand.
AGCTGCGTAAATCGACGCAATCCTTGCCTGTCAGGAAATATTTTTGCACAAGAAGGTTGATTTTGCCAAATATTGATCACAGACTGCGGACAGATAATCACGTCCACAGGGGGACAACATGACGAATTCCTGGCGATTCTCCACCCTCGCCGACCGCCACCGCGCCTTGGGCTCTGATCTGGAAGACTGGTCTGGCATGGGCACTGCCTGGTCCTATTCCAAGGGCGATCCGGATGCCGAATACATGGCGATCCGCACCAAGGCCGGGCTGATGGATGTCTCGGGGCTGAAAAAGGTCCACATCACCGGCCATGCCGCCAGCCACATCATCGACCGTGCCACCACGCGCGATCCGGAAAAGCTGATGCCGGGCAAGGCGATCTATGCGTCAATGCTGAACGATGCCGGCAAATTCATTGACGATTGCATCATCTATCGCATGGGGCCGAACAGCTACACCGTCGTCCATGGCTCGGGGCAAGGCCACGAACAGCTGACCATGGCAGCGACGGGCCGCGATGTGTCCTTGCGCTTTGACGACAACCTGCACGATCTGTCGCTGCAGGGGCCGCTGGCGGTGGACTATCTGGAAAAACACATCCCCGGCGTGCGCGCCCTGCCCTATATGAGCCATATGGCCACCAGCCTGTTCGGCAAGCCGATCACCCTGTCGCGCACCGGCTATACCGGCGAGCGCGGCTATGAAATCTTCTGCCGCGGTCAGGATGCGGGCATGATCTGGGACCGGATTCTGGAGGAAGGCGCCAGCATGGGCATCATCCCCTGCCGGTTCACCACGCTGGACATGCTGCGCACCGAATCCTACCTGCTGTTCTTCCCCTTCGACAATTCCGAGATGTATCCGTTCGAAAATGAAGGGCCCGGCGACACGCTGTGGGAACTGGGTCTGGATTTCACCGTAAGCGCAGGCAAGGTGGGCTTCCGCGGCGCGGAAGAGCATTACCGGCTGAAGGGGCGCGAACGTTTCAAGATCTGGGGGCTGAAGCTGGAGGGCAAGAAGGTTCCCGGCAACGGCGCGCCGGTGTTCAAGGGCGGCCAGAAGGTGGGTGTCGTGACACAAGCGATGTATTCGCCGCTGAACGACTGGACCATCGCCATCGCCCGCCTGCCGGTGGATTGCGCCAATGAGGGCACCAAACTGGTGGTCAACTGCGCCACGCATGGCGAGATTGCCGCCACCACCGCCGCGATGCCGTTCTTCGATCCGGACAAGAAGCGCCGCACGGCAAAGGGCTAAGCTTTTCATAGTGGCGAAAATACCCTCGCCGGAGGCATCCGGCATTGGCGGCAGGAGCCTCCGGCGGGGATATTTGGGCCAAGATGAAAGCCGCATCCGAAAGACCAAGCCCAGAGAGAAGACTGCCCATGGTGATTACAAACTTTGAACGTTCGATCC
>CAMFLG010000202.1 GCA_945957495.1 uncultured Pseudorhodobacter sp.
CGAGATTCCTCTACGTCTCGTGGGCTCGGAGATGTGTATAAGAGACAGGATAGACCAGCGGCAGGCCGGTATCGACCACGCGGTAAACCATCAAGTTCGTGCGCACCTCTGGCTTACCGCGATGATAGGGCGAGCCGTTCGGCACCAGCAGGATCTGCGCCCCGGTTTCGGCCAGCGTTTCGCAGACATCGGCGTGCCAGGCGTCTTCGCAGATCGGAATGCCGATGCGCAGCGGCCCGATCTGACACGGCCCTTGCGGCGGGGCCGAGGCGAAGATGCGCTTTTCGTCGAAGACGTCCGAATTTGGCAGTTCATGCTTCAGTACCGTGGCGGCGATCTTGCCGTCCTGCAGCACATAATAGGCGTTATACAGCGCGCCGTCCTTCAGGCAGGGCGCGCCCACCCCAAGGGCCGGGCCATCCTTGATCTTTTCGGCCAGCGCCTGCACCGCGCGCATCGCATCGGCAACAAAGGCGGGTTTCAGCACCAGATCCTGGGTCTGATAGCCGGTGATGAACATCTCTGTCAGCGCCACCATCTGCGCGCCCGCATCACGGCCCTTTGCCCAGGCGTCATAGGCGAGCGCGGCATTGGCCTCGATCGCGCCAAGGGTCGGGTTCAGTTGCGCCAGCGTCAGGCGGAAGGTCGCGGGCATGTCAGGCTCCGGTTGAAGGCATCGCGTTGTTTCTAGCAGGTTCCCGCGCGAGGGAAAGGCCAGCCCCAGCCAAAGCTTGTCAGCTTGGGGGCACAAAGGCTAGGGTGCGGGCCGAGGCAGCTTGGGTGGATTTGATGCGAAAGACCTATCGGCTCATCGGGGCGCTGGGGCTGGGGCTTTGGGCCACAGCCGCAGCTGCGCAAGACGCAGGCGAGGTCATCACCAAGCAATACAGCGATGGTTCGGTTTATGAAGGCACCTTCGTCAACGGCCAGCCCGACGGCACCGGCACCTATCGGCTGACCAACGGCTATGAATACAAGGGCGAGTGGAAGGCCGGGCAGATCATCGGGCAAGGTGTGGCGCATTATCCCAACGGGTCGGTCTATGAGGGCGCCTTTGTGGACAGCAAGCCGCAGGGCAAGGGCAAGATCGCCTTTGCGGGCGGTGGCAGTTACGAAGGCGACTGGCTGGCGGGGGCGATCACCGGCACGGGGCGTCAGGTTTACACCAATGGCGCGGTCTATGAGGGGCAGTTTCTGGACGGTCAGCCACAGGGCCAAGGCGTGCTGACCGAGGTTGGCGGCTATCGCTATGACGGCACCTGGGTGGCAGGGGAAAAGCAGGGCGCGGGCAAGATCACCTATGCCGATGGCGCGACCTATGACGGCGATCTGGTCAAAGGCGCGCGCGAAGGGCACGGCACGCTGACCCTGCCAGATGGGCTGACCTATGTTGGCGCCTGGTCCGGCGATCAGATCAACGGGCAGGGCAAGATGGTGATGCCCAACGGCGATGTCTATGAGGGTGGCTTTGTCGAGGGCATCCGTCAGGGCGAGGGCCATGTCACCTATGCCGGGGGCGACAGCTATACCGGCGGCTTCAAGGATGATCTGCGCGATGGCGTGGGGGAGTTCGTGGCCAAGGACGGCTCGCGCTATAAGGGCGACTGGGTTGCGGGCAAGATGGACGGTGTAGGCGTGATGACCTATGCCGACGGATCGGTCTATGAGGGCGGCTTTACCGCCGATCAGCCGCAGGGGCGTGGCAAGATCACCTATGCCGACGGGTCGGGGTATGAGGGAGACTGGCAGGCCGGGGTGATCACCGGGCAGGGCCGCGCCACCTATGCCAACGGGTCGGTCTATGAGGGCGCGCTGGTGGCGGCGGTGCCGCAGGGGCGCGGCGTGATGATCTATGCCGACGGGTTCCGCTATGACGGCACCTGGGTGGACGGGGTGCGCGAAGGGTCGGGCACCGCGACGTGGAGCGACGGGACGGTTTACAAGGGCGACTTCGTGGACGGGCTGCGGCAGGGGTTCGGCACGCTGACCCAAGTGGACGGGTTCCGCTATTCCGGGCAGTGGCAGGCGGGCGAGATGACCGGGCTGGGCGTTGCCACCTATGCCACCGGCGACAGCTATTCCGGGCGGTTCGTGAAGGGCAAGCGTGAGGGCATCGGCAAGCTGACCTACAAGGGCGGCGAGGTTTCGTCGGGCATCTGGATGGCGGGGGTTTTGACGGCTCCGCCACCGGCCCCTGCCCCGGCGCAACCCTGATTGTCCCGGGCCGGGACATGTGCGGATTTCGTTTCGCCTCAAAGGGTTAGCGGTGCCGTTCAGGCCCTGTTAACCCTATTCCGTGTAAGGCTTGCCGCCGGTGGAATAGCTGAACAGCCAGTCGAAATAGGGCAGTTGCGCGTAGATGTCGCTGGCGGCAAAGGCGCCGGACTGCATCGCCGCGCGGCAATCGGCATTGACCTGCCCGCTGAGCCGGTCACACATCGCATCGGCGCTATCGACAAACGTCAGTCGGTCGGTGCGCGGCACAACCAAGGTGGCCCCCGTTTGCGCGAAGTCGGTTTGCGCGGGGGCGGTTTGCGCCGTCGTCACCGGATGCACCACGAACACGGTGAAGTTCCAGTAGAAGATCAGGGAAATGATCATCACCAGGGTCAAAAGGATCGTGGCCGCGCGTTTGATCATGGGTCTGTTCCTTTGGGGTTGCAGTCCGTGATGACAGATGCGGCGACGAGGTGCCAGCGGCGCGGGGATTCCGACCATCTTAACAACTGGCGAACAACTCAAATCTATGTGCTTTGAAGTTCCTGCTAGAGTTGATCAACCGAAACCCGAGATAAGCACGATCCAAGTGCCCGTGCATTTTACGCCTACAATCATCCATCCTCCGCTCTGCCGTCAGTATAAATCGCACGTTTTTTACGAGGACTATTGCGAAAATGTGTGGATCATCGCACGATTCACAGCGCCGCCAATGAGGGACAACTTCAATCTTCTTCATGTGTGCTTCAACATCGGCAGTTGGGGCGTATTCAACCCGATGATTGCCGTACTTTTGTCTTACCAACTTTAGGAACTCGACAAGCTTAAACATCCTGCCTTTTTCACTTTGCGACTTCCAATCGTCAGACTCTACAAATATCACGTTAGGACAACTAGAGGCTTCTTTAAGAACTTCCTGCGCCCACGATTGACCGAAAGCGCATGTGTCTATCAAGAGTTTCGCCATTATAACATTGTCCTAATTGATTCATTGATGAAGAAATCATAGTAGGCCTCCGGAACATTATCGATTGTACCGGATTTGCTTATACTACATTCTACCAGATGGTTTCCATCGGCCTTTGATATGCAGAACAGAACGCGAGCTTTGCACGGCTCCTTCTGCTTCTTTCTACTTCTACGGTCCGCACGAAACCGATCAATTAAGTAATTACTATGCGTTTCAAGAAAAGCTGTTAAGCCATCTTTGCATAGCTTTTCAAAGAAACTTCCCAGTGCCGCTTGGGCAACTGGGTGAAGGTGAAGCTCCGGCTGCTGAAATAATGCCACACGGCGTCCTTTACGAGCAGAAGCAAAAATTGCCTCAGTAAGAACGGGCGCAATTTGCGAGACACCCACGCCGACTTGATTAAGGAGGAAATCGTGGCCGTTTCGAGTAACGTGGACAAGAAGTGGCGATTCCTCAACAATTTTTGAAATCGGCTCAACCCAAACCTTTTCAAATAAGCCACTCTCTCTACCAAATCGAGATATCTGACCAAAATACGACTTTGCGTCACGATCCGGGATACTGGCCCACATTGAAGCAAAGTGTAGGCCAATAGGAGATATTCTTCTAGTCTGATCATAATATTTCTCAGGCAGGGAACGCAAAGGGCCAATAAAAGAAGAAGAAGGTAGTTTTGCCCCAAATACAAGCGAAGATACTTTCTGCTTGAAGTCATCATCATCTGGGGATGCAAGTTGATCCAAGGAAAAAAATATTAACAATGCAACTGGAGTCTCTATTAATAGATTATCAGGGGTTCTACTCTCTGCTTTCTCAAAACCATCATTCAAGCAGTGTGCCGCAATTGGATCAAAATTCTCCACGTCAAATTCTTTGATGGATCTTCTTAGAAACTCACTATTTTGCAACTGTAGTGAGATAAAGAAATTTCCAATCTGGTAGGAGCACCTAGTTACTTGCGGCGGTTTACCCGGTCTCTTTGAAACGGTGACAATTTTTGTGAAGCTTGATTCTTCCTCTTCTTTTGTAAACCCAAGGATAACATCCTTCCCTGGAAACATTGGAGAAAAATAGTCATATGCAGACACACCAAAATCTTCGTTTAAAGACGGCAAGGACGACAGATTATCTCTCAATACTGCATCAATCAGGTGCAACAGTGACGACTTACCAGAACTATTGTCTCCAAGAATGAAGTTAATTCCATCAAGTTCTACAGAAAGGTCTGCGAATCCACGAAAATACCTCGAAAAAACCCTAATAGACATTCCTCACCCCCAAACCTCCAAAAACTCCCGCCACTCGCCCTTGCTCATGCCGGAGTCACCCTGCTCCACGTTCTCACCATTCAACAGACGTTTCAACACCGCAATCGCCTTGGCGCTCAACGTCACGCCGCCCATCCGGTAATCCTCGAACGCGGCATAGGCCAGGGGCACCCAATCCTTTGTCACGCGGGCGATTTCTTCGGCGTAGACGCGGATCTCAAATTGGGCGTGGGCATCGGCGCGCAGGCGCAGGAAATGGAACAGGTTGTGCAGATCGGTTTTCCAATACCATTGTGTATAAATGTTCATCGGCAGGTTCATCCGCGCCAATTCGCGGGCAAGGCCTTGCTGGCCCTCTTGGCTTAACATCTGTTCATAATGGTCATAAGAGGTCGCGGCATCCTGTTTCAGCATGTCCAGCACGCGGGCGGATTCCGCACCGGACAGCACCTCTCCCCTGCCCTGATTGTTGACGGTGGATTGCGCGGCAAGCTGGCCGGGTTCGGGGATATAAAACTCACGGTCAAGGATGGAATAGCGGGCGGAGTATTCGTTGACGTTGGCGGTGCGGTGGCGGATCCACTGGCGCGCGACGAAAACCGGGAGTTTGACGTGCAGCTTGACTTCGCACATCTCGAACGGGGTCGAATGCCAGTGCCGCATGAGGTAGCGGATCAGGCCTTCGTCATTCTGCACATGTTTGGTGCCCGCACCGTAAGACACGCGGGCGGCCTGCACGATGGCGCTGTCGTCGCCCATATAGTCGATGACGCGGACAAACCCGTGGTCCAGCACCGGGTTGGCGCGGTACAGATGCGCCTCCATCCCTTCGGAGACCGCGCGCAAGGTGGGGCGGGGCGTGGCCCGGGCGGCTTCGATTTCGGCGATCTGGTCGGGGGACAGCGGCATGGGGCGGGCCTTTCGGGCAGGGATGAGTCGGGCTATGAGTCGCGGATCACTATATCTATGCGATCCGCGTTGCGGAACCGCGATAGCGTGTAGGGATACCGGGAAGCCACGGCGGCGGGGAAACTGGGCGCGGGCGTTGACTTTTTGCCGCAAAGGCCTGACTCTTGGGAAAAAACAAGGCGGGTTCGGGCAATGCTGTCGATGAAATATGTTTGGGCGGTGACATCGCTGCTGGCTTTGGCGGGATGCGGTGGCAATCCGTTCACCGGCGACCCCGAAGATCCCACGGATCCCACACCGCCGGCGAACAATCAGCCGGTCGTGGTGCCTTCGGCCTTGAGCAACAACATCACCAAGGTGGTGTATACGCCGGGGGCCACCCCTGCCGAAAGCACTTTGAAAATCCAGATTCAAGGGCTGGACACGACGCCGCTGCTGGCGACCTGGGCCTATACCCCCAGTCTGAACGTGCCCGGCTACACGGCGTTTTCCATCCAGCAATCCTCGATCGACCGCATGTTCGTGGCCTTGGCCGCGACCAGCCCGGATGGATCGGTCAGCGCGCAGGTGGCGGGGGATGGCGGTTTGAACAACACCTCGTTCTCGGGCGCGAATTACACCCGCACCGGGGCGTTTACGCCGCCCACCACCGCAACCGGCAACGTGCATTATGCCGGGACTTACGCCGGTTTGCTGAATGGCGGTGGCAATGGATCTGGCTTGATCCCACCGCCCAGCGGGCTGGACCCGACGCAAACGCCGGGGCAACCGGCGCGGGTGACAGGGGATGTGGCCTTGACCGCCAACTTCTCGGACAATCAGGTGGAAGGCCAGATCTTCAACCTGTCTCTTATACACATCTGACGCTGCCGACGACTAGTCGAGTG
>CAMFLG010000203.1 GCA_945957495.1 uncultured Pseudorhodobacter sp.
GATCAGCAGCGGGCGCTGCGATTGGATCACCGATTCCAGCAGCGGAACCATCGGCTGCAGCGAAGACAGTTTCTTTTCGTGCAGCAGGATCAGCACGTCTTCCAGATCAACAACCATCTTGTCGGGGTTGGTGACAAAGTAGGGCGACAGGTAGCCACGGTCGAACTGCATGCCTTCGACAACAGTGGTCTCGGTTTCCAGACCCTTGTTTTCTTCGACGGTGATCACACCCTCGTTGCCGACTTTCTGCATCGCTTCGGCGATCTGACGACCGATTTCCGCTTCGCCGTTGGCCGAGATGGTGCCGACTTGTGCAACTTCGGCGGTGTCCTTGACCGGACGCGAGGCAGCCTTGATCGCAGCCACAACCTTGACCACGGCCATGTCGATGCCGCGCTTCAGGTCCATCGGGTTCATCCCGGCGGCCACAGCCTTCAGGCCGTCCTTGATGATCGCTTGCGCCAGAACGGTCGCGGTGGTGGTGCCGTCGCCAGCCTCGTCATTGGTGCGGGAAGCAACTTCCTTCACCATTTGCGCGCCCATGTTTTCGAACTTGTCAGCCAGTTCGATTTCCTTGGCAACCGTCACACCGTCTTTGGTGATGCGGGGCGAGCCGAAGGATTTGTCGATGACAACGTTACGGCCTTTCGGGCCCAGGGTAACTTTGACAGCGTCAGCCAGGATGTTCACGCCGCGCAGCATGCGGTCGCGGGCATCGGTGTCAAAACGTACGTCTTTAGCAGCCATTGTGTAGACTCCAGTCTAAGATGTTGAAATGGAAAGCTTCCGTAGGGTGCGCGCTTGCACGCACCGCACACGGCCCCTTAGGAAATGATCCCGAGGATATCGCTTTCTTTCATGATCAGCAGATCTTCGCCGTCAAGTTTCACTTCGGTGCCCGACCATTTGCCGAACAGAATGCGGTCGCCAGCCTTGACCGACGGTGCGATCAGCTCGCCCGAATCCTTGCGTGCGCCCGGACCAGCCGAAACCACTTGGCCTTCTGCAGGCTTTTCTTTTGCGGTATCCGGGATGATCAGACCGCCCTTGGTCTTGTCGTCGCCTTCGATGCGGCGAACCAATACGCGGTCATGCAGCGGGGTAAATGCCATCTGGTTACACTCCCTTGAGTTTCCAGGTTTGAATTGAGATTAGCACTCATATCGGTCGAGTGCTAACGACCGTGGAGGTAGGGCTTGAAACCGCGTCTGTCAACAGTCCGCTCTAAAAAATTTGTCGCGAAACCACCCGGGCCGGGCCGGTTTGCGCTTGGCCTTTGGCAGTCAAACTGCGACGCTTTGTGCGGATCAACCAGAGGGCCCCATGCGTGCATTATTTCTGACTGTGGCCGCCGCCCTTTGGCTTGCGCCCGCAGCCCATGCCGAATGCAAAGGCCAGAATCTGATCGCGCAGCTGTCGCCGGACGCACAGGCGGCGTTGCGATCGCAGGCCGCAGAATATCCCTACGGATCAGGCAATTACTGGCAGGCCACCCGTGGGGATCAGGTGATTCATCTCATCGGCACCTATCACATGGACGACCCGCGCCACGCAGCCACCCTCGCCGCCCTTACCCCGGCCTTGGATGCCGCCTCCATCCTGTTGGTCGAAGCCGGACCCAAGGAAGAAGCCGCGCTGAAATCCCATATGGCCGCCCACCCAGAAATTCTGGTCAACACCGATGGCCCCACCCTGCCAGAGCTGCTGTCCCCCACCGAATGGGCTGCGCTTTCCACGGCAATGACCGCCCGCGGCGTGCCCGCCTTCATGGCCGCCAAGTTCCGGCCCTGGTATATCTCGGTCATGCTGGGCATCCCGCCTTGCGCTGTCGCAGACGCGGCCACAGCCCGGGGGCTGGATGGCATGCTGCAAGACGCCGCCGCCGAACAGGGCATTCCGGTGCAGGCGCTGGAGCCCTATGACACCATCTTCGGCATCTTCGATCAGATGACGCTGCAGGATCAGCTGGACATGATCACCACCGCCCTTGCCACCGAAGACCAGTCCGATGACATGGCCGCCACCCTGGCCGACACCTATTTCGATCAGGAAAGCCGCCTCTTGTGGGAATTCAGCCGCCTGCAGGCGCTGGATCAACCCGGCTACACCCCCGAACGCGTGGACAGCGACTTTGCCGAAATGGAAAAGGCGCTGATGAGCGACCGCAATCAGGCGTGGATTCCGGTGATCGAGGCGGCGGCGGCAAAAGGCCCGGTCTTTGCCGGATTTGGCGCGCTGCACCTGTCCGGCGAAAAGGGCGTGCTGAACCTCTTGGCACAAGACGGCTACACCATCACGCAATTGCCGCTGCCATGATCCTGCCGGGCCATTGCGTCACCCGCCTCTTTGTGCTGGATTTCGGCAGCTTCGATGTCGGCCCCGGCAAGCGCCGCATCGGCATCCCCGGCTTTCTGCTGCAAACCGACAGGGGCGCGAATATCCTTGTCGATACCGGCTTTGACCCCGCCTATGCCGCCGATTACGCCGCAGCGGACGCCCGCGACCGGCTTTCCGATTTTGGCCGCCTGATCGACTTCACCGCCGCCCAAACCGCCGCAGGCCAGCTTGCCCTGCTGGGCCTTACCCCCGCCGACATCACCCATGTCATCCTGACCCACGGCCATATCGACCATGTCGGATCGCTGCCGCTGTTCAGCTGCCCGATCATCCTGACCGAAACCGAACGCAGCCTGCCCCGCCCGATCTACTGGCACGCCTCGCAGCCGATCGCCTGGCCCGCCGCGCCCTATGTCGAAATCACCGCCGAAACGAGCCTCTGCCAAGGTGTCCACCTGATCCCCACTCCCGGCCACACGCCGGGGCACCTGTCGCTGCTGGTCACAATCGCAGACACCACGCTGATCCTCGCCGCCGACGCCATCAACCGTGCCTCAGAACCTGCCGAAGGCTTCCCCGACGCAATGGACCCCGCCCTTGCCGCCACCTCCGCCGCGCGGCTATTCGATCTGCAACGCAGGCATGGCGCCGAAATCCTTTACGGCCACGACCCCGCACAATGGTCCCGTCTGCCGAAAGCCCCCCTTGCCCTGGCGGGCGCGTGATGGCCGATCAAAGCCACCGCACGGGTATTCTGCTGATGCTGGGCGCGACCTTGGCGTGGAGCACCGCCGGCCTCTTCGCCCGCGCTATCCCGCTCGATACCCCCACCGTGATCTTCTGGCGTGGCATGTTCGGCGCGGCGGGTTTGATCGGCCTTCTGATCGCCATGAAGGGTCTTTCGGGCCTGCGTGATTTCACCCGACTGGGCTGGGCAGGGGCCGCCTATGCCTTTGCCTCGGGCATCGGCGTGCTCAGCTTTGTCGGCGCGCTGAAATCCACCACCATCGCCCATGTCGCCATCATCTACGCGACAGTCCCCTTCGCCGCCGCCGCCCTTGGCTGGCTGTTCTTGCGCGAAAAACCCTCCCGCGCGGCCATCGCCGCCTCCACCGCCGCGTTGATCGGGGCGGCTACCATGGTGGGTTTTGGCGGCGACGGCGCGCTGTTCGGCGATGCTCTGGCCGTGATCATGGTGCTGGCCATGGCCGCAATGATCGTGATTGCGCGCGGCAACCCCGATCTTCCCACCCTCGCCGCGGGCGCCTTGTCCACCATCTGGGCGCCGCTGGTCTGCCTGCCCTTCGCCACCACCGCCGGGCTGACCGCGCAAAACATGGCACTGATCGCGGGCTTTGGCCTGATCAACTCGACTTTGGGCTTTGCCCTGTTCATCTACGGCTCGCGCAAACTGCCCCCCGTCGAAACCGCGCTTCTGTCTGCGCTGGAAACTCCGATGACGCCGCTGTGGGTCTGGCTGGTGTTCGGCGAAACCCCGACCATGCCCACGCTCATCGGCGGCCTGACCGTGCTGACCGCCGTGCTGTGCTACATCCACTATGAAAACCGCCCGAACCGACAATAGCTGCCCCTCGCGATACCAAATTTGCCGCAATGCAGCATTTCCGCGCACCCTGCCCCGCCCCGCGTGACAAATCCGCCGCCCGGCCCTATAGAGGCCGCAAATCCTCAGCCAAGGCACATTCCCAATGACCACACTCGTTTTCGGCCATAAATCCCCCGACACCGACGCCACCCTCTCCGCGATCATCTGGGCCTGGTATTTGACCAACATGCGCGGTGGTGATGCTTCCCCGCGCCTCTTGGGCGAACCGAACACCGAAGCCATGTTCGTGCTGAAACATTGGGGCTTTGAAAAGCCGGAAATCATCGCCGATGTCAGCGCCTCGGATCGTGTGGTCATCGTTGATACCAACAACCCGGCGGAACTGCCGCCTTCGATCAATGATGCGACGATCATGGCCATCATCGACCATCACATGCTGGTCGGCGGGCTAAAAACCAAGACGCCGATCAATGTGATCATGCGCCCGCTCGCCTGCACCGCGACCGTGATGCATGACCTCATCGGCGAAAACGTTGCCAATCTGCCGCGCGAGATCAAGGGCGCGATGCTGTCCTGCATCCTGTCGGACACGCTGGAATTCCGCTCGCCCACCACGACAGACCACGACCGCGCCGTGGCGGAAAAGCTGGCCGCCGATCTGGGCGTGTCGATCCCCGAGCTTGCCGCCGAAATGTTTGCGGCGAAATCCGACGTTTCGGCGTTCTCGGACGCGGAACTGCTGCGTATGGACAGCAAGGAATACAACGTCGCGGGCCGCGAACTGCGCGTCTCGGTGCTGGAAACCACCTCGCCCAAAACCGTGCTGGACCGCAAGGCGTCCCTGATGGCCTCGATGCCCGAAGTCGCCAAACAGGATGGCGCCGATCAGGTGCTGCTCTTCGTCATCGACATCCTGCGCGAAGAAGCCACCCTGCTGGTGCCGAATGATCTGGTCAAGCAACTGGCAGAGGCGTCTTTCGGCGTATCTGTCTCTGGCGACACCGTGGTTATCCCCGGCCTGATGAGCCGCAAAAAGCAGATCATCCCGGCGCTGACGCTCTGACCCGTAGGGTGGGCAATCTGCCCACCTTCCGCAAAAGCCAGGGGCCGGGACATCCCGGCCCTTTCGCTGATCGCTCCGGCGCCGCCATCTGACAGCTCCACCAGCGCCCTTGCGACACGCCCGCTGCTCCGCCCGGAATGACAGATCAGCATCAGGTCGCGCCCATCGGCCAGATCCGCCCGCACGCAAAGCTTGGATTCCGCAGGCGCGGGTGCGATACCCGGCCAACTTGCCGCGAACCCCAGTCAGAAGGCCCGACATGACCCAGATCATCCCCGCCCTTGCCAATATTTCCGATTCCTATGATGCGGTTCTCTGCGATCTCTGGGGCTGCCTGCACAATGGCGTGACCCCCTTCCCCGCCGCCGTCGCGGCCCTGCAGGCCTTCCGCACCAAGGGCGGCAAAGTTATCCTGCTGACCAACGCGCCCCGACCAAAATCAAGCGTTGTCAAACAGTTGGATGGCATGGGCGTTCCACGCGACGCCTGGGATGATGTGGTCACGTCAGGCGACGCCGCGCAATATGCCATGCTGACAGGCGCCGTGGGCCGCAAACTGCACCACATCGGCGCGCCCAAGGACATGCCGTTCTTCACCGATTTTTCCGCCGATCTGGCGGCGGTTGCCGCCGCAGAGCCGCCCTTCAGCCTCGTGTCGATCAACGACGCCGAAGGCATCGTTTGCACCGGCCTGACCGATGATCTGACCCAAACCCCCGACGACTATCGCGGCACGCTGCTGATGGCAAAAACCCTCGGCCTGCCAATGCTTTGCGCCAACCCCGATATCGTGGTGCACTGGGGTGACAAGCTGCTGTATTGCGCAGGTGCCTTGGCGCAAGCCTATGAGAAAATCGGCGGCAAGGCCCTGTATTTCGGCAAACCCCACCCACCGATCTACGACCTCGCCCGCCGCCGACTCGCCGCGCTTGGCCTGCGCGATGATGCGGCAATTCTGGCCATCGGCGATGGCATCACGACCGATATTCAGGGGGCAATGTCGGAAAACATCGACGCGGTGTTCATCACCGGCGGCATTGATTCCACCGCCTTCGGCCCCGATTCTGATAATCCCGACAAGACTTTGCTAGAGGCCTGGCTGACCGCCCGTCAACTCTCGCCCAGCTTCGCCATGGGCCACCTGCGCTGACCGAAAAGTAACAATGTTGCGCAGATAGCAAACATTACGCACAAATCCTTCGTTTCAGAATTGCGCCGCAGCGCAGCATCAACTATGCTGCACAGCAACATCC
>CAMFLG010000204.1 GCA_945957495.1 uncultured Pseudorhodobacter sp.
TTTGGTCAGATGCGGGCGGTTGGGCGGGTTCCAGACCGGGGCATGCGCGGGTTTGATGGTGAGGGGGCGTCCGGGGCCAAAGCGCCAGCCATGCGGGCCGGTGAGGGGGGCATAAAGTTCGGGCGCCGGGTGGTGATGGTCGCGGTAGACCAGGTTGGGGGCGATCAGGAACAGGCCAAGGTCGAAGTCCTTGGCGGCGATGGGGGCGCCTTCACCGATCAGCGAGGCAAAGGCGTGGCCGTTGGCAAAGGCCGCGCCGATTTCGGCGACCGGATAGCTGTCATAGGGGTGCCAGTGCAGCTGTGGGGCGGCGGCGGCGATGGCCTGCGCAAGGCTGGGGTGGGTTTTTTGCAGGGCGGTCAGGGCCGGGGGCAGATGTTGGTCTACGATGGGGTTTTCCGGCCCGGGGGCGGGGGTGACGGGGGCGCTGCGCACGCCGTTCAGGCCGCTGCGCACCTCGGCGATGCCGGGGCCGGGCAGGGTTTGCAGGTAGCGGTCCACCTCTTCCAGCAAGGTTTGCAGCCGGGCGGCGGGGCTTGGGTCGGGCAGGACCGGGCGTTTGGCGCCGACGGTGCGCAGCAACTCTTCGGGGTCTTGCGCATCAAGGGCAGATGCGATGCGATACGCCTCCAGCGCCGCGTCGGACAGTTTGCCGGCGCGATGCAGCGTCATCGCGGCGCCGTAGCGCTGGCGGCCAGAGCCGGGCTGGCCGAGTGGGGTGTAAAGCGCGTCACTCATTGGCGCGGTAAGCCAGCTGCGCGTCGCGTTCGCGGCGTTTTTCGGCACGGTTCATCATCACCCCGGCAATGGCCACGCAGATGCCGACGATCAGCACGGTCAACGTGGCCAATGCGTTGATGTCTGGCGTGACGCCCAGCTTGACCTTGGACCATATGAGCAGCGGCAGCGTGGTGCTGCCCGGGCCGGTGGTGAAGGAGGTGATCACCACGTCATCAAGGCTGATGGTGAAGGCCAAGAGCCAGCCCGACAGGATCGCCGGAGAGATTACGGGCAGGGTCACATCGAACATCACCTGCCAGGGGCGCGAGCCAAGGTCCATCGCGGCCTCTTCAATGGCGCGGTCGGCCTGCAGCATGCGCGACTGCACGATGGTGGTGACGAAAACCATGGAAAAGGTGATATGGGCCAGCGTCACGGTGGTAAATCCGCGCGAGGCGGGCCAGCCGATCCATTGCGCCATCAGGATGAAACCCATCAGGGAGGAGATGCCGGTGATCACCTCGGGCATGATCAGGGGCGCGGTGACAAGGCCGGAAAACACCACGCGGCCCTTGAAGCGGCGAAAGCGGGCCAGCACGATGCCCGCCATGGTGCCCAGAATCGTCGCGCAGGTGGCCGACAGCAGGGCGATACGCAAGGACAGCCACAGCGCCTCGCCCACCTGACGGTTCGAGAACAGCGAGACGTACCACTTGGTCGAAAACCCGCCCCAGACCGTGGCCAGACGAGAGGCGTTGAAGGAATAGACCATCATCGACAGGATCGGGATGTAGAAGAAGGCAAAGCCAAAGCAGAGCATGGTGATCAGGAAGGTGGGGCGGCGGTTCATTTCTGTTCCTCCGCCGCTTTGCCTTCGGCTTTGGACTGATAATGTGTGTAGACCATCATCGGGCCGACCATCAGCAGCAACAGGGCCACCGCCACGGAAGAGGCCATCGGCCAATCGGAGGCGGCGGTGAATTCATCCGAAATCACCCGCCCGATCATCGGGCTGGAGGCATCGCCGACAAGGGTGGGGATGACCAACTCTCCTGCCGCGGGGATGAACACCAAAAGGCCGCCCGCGATGATGCCGGGGATGGATTGCGGCAGGGTGATGTCGCGGAACACCTGTGCGGGCTTGGAGCCAAGGTCCATCGCCGCCTCGTCCAGCGTCCGGTCCAGCCGTTCGAGGTTGGCGTAAAGCGGCAGGATCATGAAGGGCAGGTAGGTGTAGAGCATGACCACGACGACGGCAAAGTTGGTGTGCATCATCGGGATGGATTTGACCGCCCAGGCGGCGGGCGTCAGGAAATTGTAGGCATCGGTCAGCAGGCCGTTGAACCAGCTGTTCTTGGCCATCAGCCCCATCCACGCATAGACGCGCAAAAGGAAGGAGGTCCAGAATGGCAGAATAACCAGCATCAGCAGGATGTTGCGGCTGCCTTTTGACACGCGGGTCAGGCCCAGGGCCATCGGATAGCCGACCACAAGGCACAACAGCGTCGCCCCGGCTGCGTTCACAATCGAGGTCAGGAAGGCACGGATATAGAGCGTGTCGTGAAACAGCCGCGCATAGCCCGCCAGATTGATGATCGGGTTTTCGCCGCCAAAGCCGAAGGGCGGGGCGGTGGGTGTGCGGGTGGCCACCGACATGGCGACCACGATGCAGAACGGAAACAGGAAGAACAGGATCAGCCACAGATAGGGAATGCCGATGATCATGTCTTGCCAGCCACGGCGGTGAAACCATTGCGCCAGCTTGCCGTCTTTGGGGGGGGCGGCCATGGGCTACTCCGTCAACAGGATGGCAGAGGCGGGCTCGAAGCTGAGCCAGACCTTTTCGTACCAGTCGGGCCGCGCCTCGGCGGTGCGACGGGCGTTGACGGCATGGGCCTGAATCAGATCACCCTTTGGCAGCAGGACACGATACAGGCTGTCCTTGCCGAAATAGGCCAGATCCTTGATTTCGCCCGCGACGGCATTGCCCAGATCGGGTTTGACGGCGTTGATCGTCAGCTTTTCGGGCCGGATGGCAAGGGTGACGGACTGGCCCTCGACCAGCCCGGGCACTGCGCGGGCGGTGACGGTGGTGTCAAAGGCCGGAACCGCGACTGTGGCCGTGTCGCCGGACAGTTGCGCAACCGTGGCCGGAAAGGCGGTGATCGAGCCGATGAAGCCCGCGACAAAGCGCGAGGCGGGGTTTTCGTAAACCTCGGTCGGCGCGCCCACCTGTTTGACCTGGCCCCTGTCCATCACCGCGATGCGGTCGGCCAGCGTCATCGCCTCTTCCTGATCATGGGTCACGACGATGAAGGTCACACCGGTGCGTTCCTGAATGGACATCAGTTCGAACTGGGTGTGTTCGCGCAGCTTTTTGTCCAGGGCGGCCAAGGGTTCGTCCAGCAGCAGAAGTTTCGGTTGCCGGGCAAGGGCGCGGGCCAAGGCGACACGCTGACGCTGACCGCCAGAGATCTGGTGCGGTTTGCGATGGGCAAATTCGGTCAGCTGCACAAGATCCAGCATTTCGCGCACGCGGGTCTTGCGGGCCTCTGCCGTCATGTTTTCGTGTTTCAGACCGTAGGCCACGTTCTTTTCCACGCTCATATGCGGGAACAAGGCATAGCTTTGGAACATCATATGAACCGGGCGCTCCCATGGGGGAACGCCCGTCATATCCTGCCCGTCGATGAAGATGGTGCCTGCTGTGGGGTCTTCAAACCCCGCCAGCATGCGCAAGAGCGTGGTCTTGCCACAACCCGAGCCGCCCAGAAGGGCGAAAATCTCGCCCTTGCGGATGGTGAGGTTGACATCCTTGACCGCCTGAAAGGTGCCAAAGCTTTTTGACACCGCTTCGATGCGGATGAAGGGAAGATCCTCTTGTGCCACTTGCTCAGCCCGCCTTGACTTCGGCCCAAGCGCGGTTGATTTCGCTGTTCTGCTCGGGCGTGGGCGTGGCCGGGGTGTAAAGGCGGCTCATGGTTTCGGCATCGGGGTAGATCGCGGGGTTCGAGGCGATGGCCGGATCGACGAAGGGCAATGCTGCCTTGTTGGCATTGGCGTAGCCGGTGTAGTTCGTGGCCGCTGCGATGATTTCCGGGCGCATCATGAAATCCATGAATGCATGCGCTTCGTCGACGTTCTTGGCATCGGCCGGGATCGTCCAGGTGTCGAACCACGCCGGGGCGCCGGTCTTCGGCACGAAATATTGCAGGTTGATCTCGATTCCGGCCTCTTTGGCGCGGGTGAGGGCGACGCTGTAATCGCCCGACCAGCTGTTTGCGACGCAGATATCGCCGTTGGGCAGGCCCGAGAGGTAATTCGAATTGTCGAAAGCGGCGATATATTCGCGGATCGGTTTGAACGCCTCGACCATCTTGGCATATTCGGCGGGCCCGGCGGTGTCGGTGTCGGTGTCGATGCCCAGATAGCGCATCACCATATAGCCGATGTCGGTGGGGCTATCGAGGATCGAGATGCCGCATTGCGCGAGGACAGAGGCGGTTTCCGGGTTCAGCAGCACGCCCAGATCGTTCAGATCTGCGTCGGGCAGCAGTTTGCGGACCTCGTCCATGTTATAGGTGATGCCGACAGAGCCCCACATGTAGGGGACGGCGTAAAGATGGCCCGGATCAAAGCCTTCGATGATTTTCAGGATTTCCGGATCAAGATTGGCCCAGTTCGGCAGTTTGGACATATCCAGTTTCTGGTAAACGCCCGCCTGCACCAGACGGGGCAGGGACATGCCCGATTGCAGCACCACGTCATAGCCGGTTGAACCGGCCAGCATCTTGGCCTGCATTTCCTCGGCAGAAGCGTACAGGTCGTAGACCGGGGTGATGCCAGTGGCAGCCTCGAAATCGGCGAGCGTGGTTTCACCGATATATTCGGACCAGTTGTAGATGTTGACGGTGCGTCCCGCGGCCCAGGCCGGTTGGACATAGGGCGCGGCCAGTGCGCCCCCAAGGGCGGTGAGTGCGGTTCTTCTGGTGAGTTTCATCGCGGTCTCCCTGTGTGTTTTTTCTTCGAGGTTTCTGAAATTCAGGTTAACCGCCTGACACTGACTGGCAATTCAATTCATCGTTCACGCGGGCAATTTCTGCCTCGGGCGGGGCATCGGGCAGCGTCATTACCGGCAGAAGGCTGCGCAAACCATCATGGTGTTTGCGCACACCGTATTCGAGATCGGACAAATGGAAGCCTTCGAAGGCAGAGGACTTCATTGATTCGTTTGACCAAATGGACAATTGCTGATCCTCGGCCGAGGTGTCGCGATCAATCCGGTAGGCAAGGTAGCGGGCAAGGCTTTGCTGGCGCGTCTCGTTCGGGCGGCGGTATAGGCGGCCCGTCAGGTGGGTGTGCGTGGGCGAGATCGGGATTTCCTGATAGAACTGCGCGCCTTCTGGCGTGAAGGCAAAAACGGCGTTGGGGAACAGGCCGTAATAGGTCCAAGATGCCTTCAGATGTTCGGGCAACCAGTCCGGTTTCTGCGCCAGCTTGACGTATTGCTTGACCGACCAGCGCCGCGCGGGCACGTCGCCAAAGCTGCCGATCGACACGGACAGCCCGTTCTTGAGGTGCAAGTCGCGGTAGGTGCGCCCGTAGAGGTCTTGCAGCGCAGGGTGCGCCATTGGCACATGATAGCCTTCGTTATCGACATCGCGCACGGATTTCCAGTTGACCGGCAGGTCGGTGGCCCAGCTTGGCATCTCGACCGGCAGAATTTCTTCGCAGCGATAGGCGGCGAAATCAGCCTCGTAGGGGGCCAGCAATTCGGCGATGTCGGGTTGCGGGCCTTCGGCGAAACGGATGAAGAGGAAGCCATGAAACTCTTGAAGTTCAATGGGTTTCAGGCCGAACTTCGCGCGATCCAGGCTGCCAAAGCTGGAGGGTTGCGATGGGCCGCGCAAGGTTCCGTCCAGATTATAGACCCAGCCGTGGAACGGGCAGACGATGGCGCCCTTGCAGGTGCCCTTCTGCCCATCCACCACCCGGGCCCCGCGATGGCGGCACAGGTTGTGGAAGGCGCGGATGATGCCATCCTGCCCGCGCATGATCACGGCGCGTTCGCCCAGCATGTCGAATGTCAGCCAGTTGCCGGGGGCCGGAATATCGCTGGCGTGGCCGACAACCTGCCAATGCGTGAGGAACAGCTTATCGCGTTCAAGATCGAACATCGCCTGCGAATGATAGGTCCAGCCGGGCAGGCCAGAGCGATCCCAGTCATTCGGGATGGTGAGTTGGTTGTAGTCAAGCTCGGTCATTCTGCGACCTCCATCTGCTTTAGAAGCCATTGGTGAAAATGGGCAATCTCGTATTCTTCCGGCATCAGCCGCCCGTGGGTGTAGGAGGGCGAACGGATACCGCGCTGGTTCATTTCGGCGGCGTCGCCGTCTTGCGCCAGCACGATCTTGGCGAAGGCGGCGACCTCGGCAGCATCAAAGCCGGGCTGGTCCAGCGTGGCCTGCGGAAAGTGCCATTCGGCGATCAGGCGG
>CAMFLG010000205.1 GCA_945957495.1 uncultured Pseudorhodobacter sp.
CCATCGGTTCGGTCGTGGCCTCGGATGCGTTCTTCCCCTTCGCCGATGGCCTGCTGGCCGCTGCCGAAGCCGGGGCGACCGCCATCATCCAACCCGGCGGTTCGATGCGCGATGACGAGGTGATTGCCGCCGCCGATGCGGCGGGCCTTGCCATGGTGTTCACCAACCAACGCCATTTCCGGCACTAAGATGCGGGTGCTGTTCCTGACCGCCGCCGTCGTCTTTGCGCTGGATCAGGCGACGAAATGGGGCGTGGTTCAGGGGCTGAACCTGTATGAACTGGGCGAAATCGACGTGGTTCCGCCCCTGCTCAACTTTCGCATGGCGTGGAATCAGGGCATCAACTTTGGCCTGTTTTCCAACCAGACCGACCTTATGCGCTGGGTGCTGATCGCCGTGGCACTGGGCATATCGGCTTGGGTGCTATGGTGGCTGCACCGTGAAAAGGCGGGCATCCTGTCGATGATCGCCGGGGGCCTCTTGATCGGCGGGGCGATGGGCAATGTGATCGACCGGCTGATTTACGGCGCCGTGGCCGATTTCATCACGATGAGTTGCTGCGGCATCGAAAACCCCTATTCCTTTAACATCGCGGATGTGGCGATTTTTGTTGGCGCGCTGGGCTTGGTGCTGTTTACCGGCAAGAAGAAAAGCAACCCACAGCCCAAGCCCCGAAAGACCCCGTGACGCGACCGGGATGATAGGCTAAGACGGCGGTGCAAGAGTGTTGGAGGCGTCAGGATGCGGTCAGCTAGGGTAGTTCTCGCGGTGGTGACTGCGAGTCTGCTGGTGCTTGCGGCCTGCAGTTCCAAAACACCGCCGAACCTGATGAACATTCGTTCGGAAACCGATGGTCCGGATGAATTTGCGATTCTGCCGCCCAAGCCTTTGGCCATGCCCGAAAGCCTGACCGCGCTGCCAGAGCCGACCCCGGGCGGTGAAAACCGCACCGATCAGCACCCGATGGATGACGCGCTTGTTGCCCTTGGTGGCAAACCGAACACCACCGGCAAGGTCGCGGCGGCGGATGTCAGCCTTTACAACTATGCCAACCGTGAAGGCATCACCCCCGGCATCCGCCAGACGCTCGCGACCGAGGATTATGATTTCCGCCGCGCCCACAATGGCCGCGTGCTGGAACGCATGGTCGGCCAGAACGTCTATTTCAAAGCCTACCGCGATTACGCGCTGGACCAGTACGCAGAGCTGCTGAAATGGCGCGCACGCGGCGTGCAAACCCCCGCGGCCCCGCCGCCCGGGGCGATTTCCGCCAACGCGATCAAATAGCTGCCCGCGCCCACGGCATTTGCACGCCCGTTCACATCCGCGTAGGGGCGGCTTCTCATTGCGCCCGCCGCCGCGTAGCGTGTGCCCAATTCAACCTGTCGGAGAACCAGATGCTGCGCAAATATGGCCGGGCCCTGTTGCTGACCTTTGCCTTCGCAACCGCTGCAAAGGCCGATCAGGTCAGCAGCTTTACCCTTGATAACGGCATGCAGGTGGTGGTGATCGAAGATCACCGCGCCCCGGTTGTCACCCATATGGTCTGGTACAAGATCGGCAGCGCCGACGAGGCCCCCGGCCATTCCGGCATCGCGCATTTCTTTGAACATCTGATGTTCAAAGGCACCGAAAAGGTGCCCTCGGGCCAATTGTCCGCCATCGTGGCCGCGCAAGGCGGCAGCGACAACGCCTTTACCACCATGGATTACACCGCCTATTTCCAACGTGTCGCCGCCGACCGGCTGGATCTGATGATGCAGATGGAGGCCGACCGCATGGTCAACCTCAAGATCAGCGAAGACGAATTCCTGACCGAACGCGATGTCATCCTGCAGGAACGCGGGCAGCGCACCGATGGCGATCCGGGATCGTTGCTGAACGAACAGATGTCCGCGGCGCAATACCTGAACCAGCCCTACGGCATTCCGGTGATCGGCTGGCGGCACGAGATCGCCGCCCTGACCCATGACGAGGCGATGGCGTTCTACCATGCCAACTATGCCCCGAATAACGCCATTCTGGTGGTCGCGGGCGATGTGAACCCCGATGACGTTCTGGCGTTGGCCAAGAAAAACTACGGCCCGCTGCCGCCTTCTGATCAGATCAAGCCGCGCCTGCGCCCGCAAGAGCCGCCGCAACTGGCCGAACGCCGCCTTGTGATGGCGGATGAACGGGTGGCGCAACCCTATGTCGTGCGCAGCTACCTCGCCCCCGAACGCAATCCGGGTGATCAGAAACAGGCCGCAGCCCTCAAGGTTCTGGCCGAACTTCTGGGCGGCAGTGGCACCACCTCGGTGCTGACCCGCGCCCTGCAGTTTGACAGCCAGATCGCCGTCTATTCCTCGGCCTATTACGATGGCGTCTCGGTCGATCCGGAAACCTTCGGTCTTGTGGTCGTGCCAGCCGAAGGCGTCACCCTTGCCGACGCCGAGACTGCGATGGATAAGGTCATCGCGAAATTCATGACCGACGGCGTCAACCCCGACGATCTGACCCGCATCAAAACCCAGATACGCGCATCGCAGATTTATGCCGATGACGATTCGGGCGCGCTTGCCAACGAATACGGTGCTGCACTGGCCGTGGGGCTTTCGGTGCAGGACGTGCAGGATTGGCCCGCCATCCTGCAATCGGTGACGGCCGATGATGTGATGGCCGCCGCCAAACTGGTGCTGAACAAGAACAACGCCGTAACCGGCTGGCTGACGACCGAGGAGTCCGCTCAATGATGATCCGCATCGCCGCTTTGCTTCTGGCGCTGGCCACCCCGGTGCTTACGACCCCGGCGCTGGCCGAAGTCAACATTCAGGAAGTCACCTCGCCCGGCGGCATCAAGGCCTGGCTGGTTGAAGAACATGGCATCCCCTTCACCGCATTGGAAATCCGCTTTGCGGGCGGCACCTCGCTGGACGCGCCGGGCAAACGCGGCGCCACCAACCTGATGACCGCACTGATCGAGGAAGGCGCGGGCGATCTGGACAGTCAGGGCTTTGCCGCCGCGCGCGATGGCCTCGCCGCCAAGTTCAGCTTTTCCTCGGATGTCGATGGCGTCTCGGTTTCGGCCAAGTTCCTGACGGAAAACCGCGATCAGGCGGTGGACCTCTTGCATTTGGCGCTGACCCAGCCGCGCTTTGACCCCGATGCGGTGGAACGGGTGCGCGAACAGGTGCTGTCCAACCTGCGCAGCAACGAAAAAGACCCCGGCAACATCGCCTTCAAACTCGAATCCGCCCGCAGCTTTGGCGACCACCCCTATGGCAGCGACGGCGACGGCACGATTGACAGCGTCACCGCCCTGACCCGTGACGATATCGTTGCCGCCTACAAGGGTGCCTTGGCGAAAGACCGCATCACCATCGGCGCCGCAGGGGATATCACGCCCGCGCAACTGGGGGCGATTCTGGACAAGCTGTTCGTCGGCCTGCCCGACACCGGTGCTGCACTTCCCGGCCGGGCAGAGTTGAACGTCAAGGGCGGCGTCATGGTGGAACCCTTCCCCGGTCCGCAATCGGTGGTGATCTTTGGTCAGGGCGGCATGCGCTATGACAACCCCGATTATTTCGCCGCCTCGATCCTGAATGAGGCGCTGGGCGGCAGCAAGTTCGACTCGCGCCTGATGACCGAAGTGCGCGTCAACCGCGGCCTGACCTATGGCATCGGCACCAGCCTTTCCAGCTATGACCACGCCGAAACCATGCTGGGCCAGTTCGAGGCCAGCAACGAAAACGTTGCGCAGGCGATTGACGTGATCAAGGCCGAATGGGCCAAGATCGCCGCCGATGGCCTGACCGAACAGGAACTGGCCGATGCGAAAACCTACATGACCGGCGCCTATCCGCTGCGTTTTGACGGCAATGAAACCATCGCCGCGATCCTTGTCGGCATGCAAGACATGGGCCTGCCCACCGATTACGCGAAAACCCGCAACGCAAGGGTCGAGGCGGTGACGATGGCCGATGTCAAACGCGTGGCCGCAGAGTTGTACAAGCCCGATGACCTGCACTTCATCATCGTAGGCAGCCCGACCGGGGTGACGCCCACCGAATAGACCCGGTCGGTTTGCAGCCCGAATCTGTAGAACAAAGCGGCAAGGGGTGCTAGAACTGGTGGCATGACCGCTCTTGCCCCCAACATATCCACAGCCGCGCGCCCGGTGATCCGGGCGTTGGACGAATCCGCGATCAACCGCATCGCGGCGGGCGAGGTGGTGGAACGTCCGGCCTCTGCCGTCAAGGAACTGGTGGAAAACGCGCTGGACGCAGGCGCGCGCCGCATTGCGGTGGATTATTCCGGCGGCGGCAAGGTGCTGATCCGCGTCACCGATGACGGCTGCGGCATGACGCCCGAGGATTTGCCCCTGGCCGTCGCCCGCCATGCCACCTCGAAAATCGACGGATCAGACCTGCTCAACATCCGCTCCTTCGGCTTTCGGGGCGAGGCGCTGGCCAGCCTTGGTGCGGTGGGCCGCCTGACCCTGACCTCGCGGGCCGAAGGGCATGACGGTGCGCAACTGGCCGTCAACGGCGGGCGGATGGGCGAAACCCGCCCTGCCGCCGCCGCCCGTGGCACCGTGATCGAACTGCGCGACCTGTTCTACGCGACGCCCGCCCGCCTGAAATTCCTGCGCACCGACCGGGCCGAAGCGCAGGCGATTGCCGAGGTGGTGCGCCGCCTTGCCATGGCCGAACCGCAGGTGGGCTTCACCCTGACGGAAATCACCGAAGGCGCAGCACCCCGCACGATCTTCCGCGCCGATCCCCTGTCGGGCGATTTTTTCGAAGCGCTGCATGGCCGCCTGTCCAGCGTGCTGGGCCGCGATTTCATCGACAACGCGCTGAAAATCGACATCGCCCGCGACGGGTTGCGCCTGACCGGATATGCCGCCTTGCCGACCTATTCGCGCGGCTCATCGGTGCAGCAGTTCGTTTTCGTCAATGGCCGCCCGGTGCTGGACCGGATGCTTCTTGGCGCCTTGCGCGTGGCCTATTTCGATTTCCTCAGCCGCGATCGTCACCCGGCGGCGGTGCTGAACCTGATCTGCGATCCCGAACGGGTGGACGTGAACGTTCACCCCGCGAAATCCGAGGTGCGCTTTCGTGAACCCGAAGCCGCGCGCAGCCTGATCATCACCGGCCTGCGCACAGCACTTTCCGGCGCGGGCCATCGCGCCAGCACCACCGTCGCCGATGCCACCCTTGCCGCGATGCGCCCCGAACCCGGCTTTGCCCGCGTCTACCAGATGGATCGCCCCAGCCAACCCAGCCTTGCGCGCAGCTTCACCTGGCAGGCCCCCGAACCACAACCGATGGGCTTTGCTGAGGCACCCTCCGCCCGCTTTGAACCCGTGCAGCAGGACACAACCGACCGCCCGCTGGGTGCCGCCCGCGCGCAGGTGCATGAAAACTACATCATCGCGCAAACCGCCACCGGCATGGTGATCGTTGATCAGCACGCGGCCCACGAACGCCTTGTCTATGAACGCCTGAAACGTCAGATGGCCGAAACCGGCATCACGGCGCAGGCGCTGCTGATCCCCGAAATCGTTGAACTTTCCGCCTCTGACGCCAGCCGCCTTCTGGATGTGGCCGATGATCTGGCGGCCCTTGGCCTGACCATCGAACCCTTCGGCGGCACCGCCATCGCCGTGCGCGAAACCCCCGCCATCCTTGGCACCGTCTCTGCCGCTGCCCTCTTGCACGATGTACTGGATGAGTTGGCCGATCTGGGCCAGACCCAATCGCTGCAAACTAAGATGGAGGCGATCCTGTCGCGTATGGCCTGCCACGGCTCGATCCGCTCCGGCCGCCAGATGCGGGCCGAAGAGATGAACGCCCTGCTGCGCGAGATGGAAACTACCCCGCATTCCGGCCAGTGCAACCATGGCCGCCCGACCTATGTGGAACTGAAGCTGAGCGATATCGAAAGGCTGTTCGGGCGCAAATGATTACCCTGTTCGGCCAAACCTACGCCTGGAACGCCCCCGAAATCCTTCTGATCGGCGGCGCGCTGCTGCTGTTGGCGTTCCTCCTCATCCTGATCCTGCGCGCCGCAGGCCGCTCTGCCACCATGGCGGCCCCCCTGATGCGCGAAATCGGCTGGCTTGGCCAACGGGTGCAGGCCTTGGGCGAAGGGCAGGAACGGCTTGCGGGCGGCCTTCACCACGTTTCGGAAAATCA
>CAMFLG010000206.1 GCA_945957495.1 uncultured Pseudorhodobacter sp.
GCCGATGCTTTGGCCCAGCATGGCGGGCAGAACAAGGGCTGCGGAAAACCAGATGGATTGGGCATTCATGACGCCCGAGTGCAGATGCGCCGACAAAAGCACCGCCGCGCCGATCAGAAACACCACGCCCTGCACGCGCACGGTTTCCAGCTTGTCCGCGCCGATTGACAAAAGGTACACCAGCAGGGGCGGCCCCCAGACGCCGGAGATTCCACCGTAAAGCCCGCCGATTGCCCCCAATATCCATTCGGCGCGGCTGCGATGTTCCAGCTTTAGCGCCAGTTGTTTCCCCGCCAGTTGCAGGGCTGCGAAAATGGTGATCGGCAGGCCGAGGATCAGCAGGAACAGATCCTGCGGGATCGCGCGCACGAATTGGGCCGAGATCAGGATCGCGATGATGGTGGCAATCAGCATGCGCCTATAGGCGATGGCGGTGGCCAGTGCCGCCCGCCAGCCCTGCCGGAAGGCCTGACTGATGTTTGAGAACAGCGTCGGCAGGATCAGACCCGCCAAGGCAATCTCTGGCGGCAAGAAGGACGAAAACGCCGAAATCATGATCATCGGCATGGCAAAGCCGACCGCACCTTTGACGAACCCGGCGAAAAGCGTGATCGCCATAGCCGCCCAGAACGCATGCGGGGCAAGCCCTGCCATCAGGAATTCCATACCGGCCTCCGTTTCGCAGCATTGGTGCCGCAGCTTTCGGCCAAGGGAAAGGCTTGACGCAAACGGACGGTGTGTTTTGTTGCTGAGATGAGTCTTAGGGGGTGCAGATGCGGTTGGTCTGGATTTGCGTGACGATGTTGGGGATCGGCTTTGGCGCACCCGCGCTGGCCACGCCTGCACCGCCGGAAGTATCGGAGGCGGTTGCCACGATCAAGGTTGGTGCCTTTTGCCAGCCGCAGGCCGACGGGATCGTCGCCGCACCAGACACAGAGCTGGGCTATATCACCCTGACCAAGGACATGCCCGCGATCACCGTGGAAACGCAGGTGGTGCCCGATGCGCTTGGGCTGGCCTTTGGGGTGATGGTGGTGCCCGCGCGTGATATCGCGCAGGTGCGGATGGTCGCCTACCGCCCCAATCACCCAGAACCCGAAATGTTCTATTCGGCTTTCGTGGCGGGGAAAGAGCGGGTTCAGTTCTTCAGCTTTGAGTTTCCGCAAGAGCAGGAACCGGGTCTGTGGCGCATGGAGGCATGGGACGGCGAAAGCCTGCTGTATCGGGTCGAGTTTGAGGTGGTGGCGGAAGAGGCTTTGCCGGATATGGTGGCACGCTGCCGGGCGATGTCATAGGTAATGCGACATTTTCGGTCTTTTGGAAACGGCACAGCGAATTAATATTGCGCTGCAACTGCGAAGGCGTTACCGATTTCGCAACCGCAGAATCCGAAAGGTATCGCCATGGCCCATGATGGTTCCCCCCTGCCCGACACTGCCCTGTTGCCCGATCTTCTGGGTCTGACCGCCGCGGCGTTGCCAGAGGTGGAGGCGTTGTTTGACCGCGCGCGCGCGGCGCTGCGGGGCATGGTGACGGTGGGCGGCAAGGTTTCTGCCGCAGCACTGGAGGAACATCAGTTTGCGGCACATAGCCTGTCGTGGTTGGCAACTTATGTCGAATCGCTGCGCCAGATGCGCGCCTGGGCAGGGCGTCTGGCCGAGGCGGGCACGTTCGGCGAGATGGAAGGTCTGTTGCTGCAGATCGCCTTTGGCGAATACCTGAGCCAGATCCGGGGCGGCATTGCGATGAGCCAGGGCGAGGTGGCGCGGCTGGGCGATCTGGGCGTTGATCCGGGCGCGGCTGGTGATGCTGCGCTGCGGCTTATGGCGATGGGCAACACGCCGACGGTCCGCGCGCGGTTGGTTGCGCTGATGCGCGACAACCATGGACGGGCGACCTTTGGGGTCAGCGGGCTGGACGACGAATTGGAGATGATCCGCGAGCAATTCCGCCGCTTTGCCGATGAGCAGGTGGTGCCGCATGCGCATGGCTGGCATCTGCGCGATGAGCTGATCCCTATGGAGATCATTCAGGCGCTGGCGGAAATGGGCGTGTTCGGGCTGACCATCCCAGAGGAGTTCGGCGGCTTTGGCCTTTCTAAAGCCTCGATGGTGGTGGTTTCGGAAGAATTGTCGCGCGGCTATATCGGTGTAGGCTCTTTGGGCACCCGGTCAGAAATTGCCGCGGAGTTGATCCTGTGCGGCGGCACGCCAGAGCAAAAGGCGCATTGGCTGCCAAAGCTGGCATCGGGGGAAATTCTGCCAACGGCGGTGTTTACAGAACCGAACACCGGGTCTGACCTTGGGTCGCTGCGCACCCGCGCGGTGCAGGTGGGTGCGGATTGGGAGGTGACGGGCAACAAGACCTGGATCACCCATGCGGCGCGGACCCATGTGATGACGCTCTTGGCGCGCACCGATCCGGCAACATCGGATTATCGCGGGCTGTCGATGTTTCTGGCGGAAAAGACGCCGGGCACCGATGCCGAGCCCTTCCCGACGCCGGGCATGACCGGGGGCGAGATCGGCGTTCTGGGCTATCGCGGCATGAAGGAATACGAGCTGGGCTTTGACGGGTTCAAGGTCAAGGGCGAGAACCTGTTGGGTGGCGTACCCGGGCAAGGTTTCAAACAGCTGATGCAGACGTTTGAATCTGCGCGCATCCAGACGGCGGCGCGGGCGATTGGGGTGGCGCAGTCGGCGCTGGAAGTCGGGATGAAATACGCCGAGGACCGCAAGCAATTCGGCAAGCCGCTGATCGAGTTTCCGCGCGTGGCCGGGAAGCTGGCGATGATGGCGGTAGAGATCATGGTGGCGCGGCAGCTGACCTATTTCTCGGCCTGGCAGAAGGATCACGACAAGCGTTGTGATCTGGAGGCGGGGATGGCCAAGCTGTTGGGCGCGCGGGTGGCCTGGGCCTGCGCGGACAATGCGCTGCAGATCCACGGCGGCAATGGCTTTGCGCTGGAATATCAGATCAGCCGCATCCTGTGCGACGCGCGCATCCTGAACATCTTTGAAGGGGCGGCAGAAATTCAGGCGCAGGTGATCGCGCGGCGGCTGTTGGATTGATCAGCCGTCACGCCGGGGCCGCAGGGCCTTGGGCACCAAGGGTTCGACGGTGCTGCGTTGCAGCCGCTCTTCGGCCAGCAGCACGACTTGGGCGGCGGCGCGGGCGTCTTCGCCTGCGTTGTGGTGGGTGAAGTCCAGCGACAGCGCCTTTTTCAGATGGCCTAGGCCGTGACCGCCATTGCCCAGCCATTCGGGCCATGCCTTGCGGGAGATGGTGACAGAGTTCACCCAAGCCAAGGGTGGGGTTGGCAGGCCGTAATGCGCCGAGGCGGCGTTGACGGCGCGTTGATCGAAGGTGGAATGCTGCACGATCGGCTGTGGCTGCATCAGCGGCAACAGATGCGCCATGACTTCGGCGAAATCGGGGGCATTGGCGGTCTTGCGGGCGTCAATGCCGTGCAGTTGCGTGTTGAAGGCGGAATAGGCGCAGCGCGGGTTGACCAACAGGCTGAAGGTTTCGATCCGGCCGAAATCATCGACGCAGGCGAACCCCATCTGACAGATGCTGTGCGACAGGCCGCTGGCGGTTTCGACATCGAAGGCGATAAAGCGGTACTGGCCGATGCGGGCGGCAATGCCGGGCGGTAGCATCGCGCCTTAGGCCCCCCCGCGCGAGGGGCGCAGGGTGCCCAGACGCGGGTGCAATTGCCCGGCGACGGCATAGGCCCCGGCGAAGGCAAGGCCAGAGGCCGCGAAGATGAAGCTGAGCGGTGCCACCAACAGCACCAGCCAGGCCGCACCGGGGGTGACGATGCCGGAAACATCGCGGAAGCTGGAATAGACGGCGGCCATCTCTGCCCGTTCGGATGGTTTCACCGACATCATGAAGGGCAAGCCACCCGCCACATCCAGCATCACCAGACCGAACGAACCCAGGAACAGGCAGATCACCGTCAGCCAAGGCAGCGGCGCGAACAGCGTGGCCGCGCAGAACAGGATCGCGCAATAGGCCAGCGCGCGGCGCATGGCAAAGCGCACGCTGCGGCGGCGCACCCAGGACGCCATGAAGGGCGACAGCAGAAGCGTGGCGTTCGAGGTTGACAGCATGAAGCCGCCGAGTTTGTCGCCCAAGCCCGCCTCGATACAGAACACCGGCACATAGACGACATAGACCCACCAGCCGCAGCTGCGGATCACGGCAAACAGCCAGCCCGCGATCAGCCGGGGTTGTTTGAAGAACCGGCCCAGATAGGCCAAGGGGTTCAGCGCCGGGCCTTTGGCGCGGGCGATCTGTTTGCCGGACCCCAGACGCAGGAACCAGAACACCACGAGCAACGCCAGTGCAAAGCAGCCCGCCACCAGAAAGGGCAGCGGCGCCCAGAGGTGGCGCATATACACGCCCGACATCGGCCCGATGGCCCAGGGGGCCGCGGCATAGACCATTTGCAGGCTTTGCGTGCGGCCCAGATCGGCGCGCGGCACATAGTCCAGCACATAGGCGTTGAAGCAGACAAAGCAGGTCACGGTCGCCATCGACATGGTCAGAATAGCGATCTGCACCGACCAGGTATGGCCCAGCAGGAACAGCGCCATCGCCACCAGATACAGCACGCAGCCGCCGGAATAGACCCAGCGGCGCGGCCAGATCTGCGTCAGGCGCGGCACCATCAGCCCCCAGAACAGCGTCACCACCCCGGCGGTGAAATAGACGGTGGACAGGTTCTGCGCCGACCCGAACGCATCATAAACCGCGATGGGGATGGTTGAAATCAGCGTGCCGCGCACCGCCGCCTCCATCCCGGCCAGCAGGGCAAAATGCTGCAGCTTCGGGGTGGACGCAAACTTGAGGAGAACGGGCTGATATCGCAATGCCATAATCCGTTCAGTTGAGCCCGCACTCCGGCGCGGGTCTAGGCCGGGGCCGACACATTGAGTCAGTCTGCGACCAAAAAAGCGGCAAATCCGGAATGGGCGCGGGCAAGGGAAAATCGGATTGGGGAAATTCGGGGATGTTGATCGGCGTGGCGCTTTGCTATTCAAACGCCGAAGTGCTGGCCGCTGCGGCCAGTGCGCCCGACACCTTTAGGAAACCGGAAGGCCGCGCCATGATCCCCAACAAACGCATCGTTCTGTCCAGCGACCACGCCGCCATTGATCTGCGTCGCGCCATCGCGGATCACATTGCGCAGCAGGGCTGGGAGGTGGTGGATATTGGCCCCGTGACGCCGGAAAGCACGCCCTACCCCAAACATGGCGAGGCGGCGGCGCGGCTGGTCAGCTCTGGCGATTGCCGGTTGGGCATCATCCTGTGCGGCACCGGGCAAGGCATCATGTTGGCCGCGAACAAGGTCAAGGGCATCCGCTGTGGCGTGTGTTCCGACACGTTCTCGGCCCGGATGATCCGTCAGCACAATGATGCCAACATGCTGTCGATCGGTGCGCGTGTGGTGGGGGCAGGATTGGCGCTGGATATCGTCGATGCGTTCCTGGGCGCAGAGTTCGAGGGCGGCCGCCATGCGACGCGGGTGGATATGATTACGGCGATTGAGGGGTAGGCGCGCTGGCGGTTGGTCAGGGCGGGTTTGCCACGGCTGGGGAATGAGGCGAGATGTGGCAGCCATGCACGATAACGGCTTACAGGGTGACTTTGAGGCTATTGCGGGCATATCCCGCACATCTTTTTTAGCCCGGAATCAAGGGCGAAGCCCGCCGGGCCGCGCCCGACCTCCCCCCGGGAGGGCGCGTTTGCGACGGTTGCCAGCAGAACATCGGTGGAATGTGTGGAGGCATAAAGC
Source organism: uncultured Pseudorhodobacter sp. (assembly GCA_945957495.1). Classification (GTDB taxonomy): domain Bacteria; phylum Pseudomonadota; class Alphaproteobacteria; order Rhodobacterales; family Rhodobacteraceae; genus Cypionkella. The sequence goes on from CAMFLG010000206.1 coordinate 5,807, forward strand.
GCCTAATTCCACCGTCGGCGCGCCATCCCGAGGTCGGGCGCGGCCCTGTGTCCGGTGCAACTGGCTGCCAACTTATTCCCGCATATCTTTCGTTTTCGCAACTGCCTCGCATGGCCACCGCTAACTCCGCGCCAAGAGGGCGATCAGCCTTGTGCGGGCTTCGGGCAAGGGGCGTGGTTGAGGCCATAGCCGCGCTTCGGTCAAATGTGCTATCGCTTCCGCATGCAGAAATACGGTCGTACATTTCATCTTCCGATGTCACCGGGCGCAACGAGTGATGACAAAATCATGCCCTCTCTGGATGGGCTGATGGTGCATGAT
>CAMFLG010000207.1 GCA_945957495.1 uncultured Pseudorhodobacter sp.
GGGCAGCATGCTGGATATCATTGCCCGCTGCGAAGCAAAGGGCCTGCGCATGACCGATCAGCGTCGGGTGTTGGCGCGTGTGATCGGCCAAGCCGAAGATCACCCCGATGTCGAGGAAATCTACGCCCGCGCGTCGCGCGAAGACCCGCGCATTTCGCTGGCGACGGTGTACCGGACGGTGAAGCTGTTCGAAGAGGCGGGGATTCTGGACAAGCTGGAATTTGGCGACGGTCGCGCGCGGTACGAGGATGCCGAACGCGACCACCACGACCATCTGATTGATGTGAATTCTGGGCAAGTGATTGAATTCGTGGACCCCGAGATCGAGGCATTGCAGGAACGCATCGCGGCCCGGCTGGGTTATCGGCTGATCGGGCACCGGTTGGAACTGCTGGGCGTGCCGGTGAAAAAGCCGTGACCCATGGCCTCTGACAACCTGCGCGGCATCGTGCTGATGGTGCTGTCGATGGCATTCTTTGCCGTCGAGGATATGTTCCTGAAATTCGCGGCAGCGGATCTGCCCATTGGTGAGATTGTGTTCATTTCCGGGGCGTTCGGCATGCCGATCTTTGTCGTCATGGCCTGGCGCGCGGGCGAACGGGTGGTGACGCGCGATATCTGGCATGGGGCGGTGGTGGCGCGCAACCTGGGCGAAATGATTGCAACGCTGGGCTATATGGTGGGCATTGCCAACCTGCCGCTGTCAACGGTTTCCGCCATTCTGCAGGCGACGCCGCTGGCGCTGACCATGGCGGCGGCGCTGTTCATGGGCGAACAGGTGGGCTGGCGGCGCTGGACCGCGATTTTCGTTGGCTTTGTCGGCGTGTTGCTGGTGATCCGCCCCGGCTTTGGCGAATTTGGTCTGAAGCATATGGGGGTCTTGCTGGTGGTGGTGGGCATCACCCTGCGCGACCTTGCCTCGCGCCGGATCCCTGCGCGCTGTTCAACGGCGCAGGTTTCGGTCTGGGGCCTTGCGGCGATTGCGGTTCTGGGGACGCTGATGATGCTGGTCAGCGGTGAGGCGCATCTGCCAAGCCCTTGGCAAGGCGCCATTCTTTTCGGCGCAACCGTGTTTGGCAGCATCGGCTATTGGGCGATCATCGGCGCCACGCGCACCGGCGAGGTCGCAGCCGTATCGCCGTTCCGCTATGTGCGACTGGTGTTTGCGGTGTTGATCGGGGCCTTCGTCTTTGCCGAATGGCCCGATGTCACGACGCTGTTGGGATCGGGGCTTATCGTCGCCTCGGGTCTTTATGCCTTTGCCCGCGAACGCGCGCGCAAACGCGCACTTTCCTAAACCGGCTTGCCGCGTTAAGACGCAGGCGAGAGCATTCTTTTGCCCAATCGGAGGCCAATGACATGAGCACGATCATTGATATTCACGCCCGCGAAATTCTGGACAGCCGCGGCAACCCCACTGTTGAAGTTGATGTGCTGCTGGAAAGCGGTGCGATGGGCCGCGCGGCGGTGCCCTCGGGAGCCTCGACCGGCGCGCATGAGGCGAATGAGCGCCGCGATGGCGATAGATCGCGCTATATGGGCAAGGGCGTGTTGGAGGCTGTGGCCGCCGTCAACGGCGAAATTGCTGAGGAAATCGTAGGGTTTGACGCAACCGAGCAGGTTGGCATCGACCGCACCATGATCGAGTTGGACGGCACGCCGAACAAATCGCGTGTGGGCGCAAACGCCATTCTGGGCGTGTCGCTGGCGGTGGCCAAGGCTGCGGCGGAATACACCGGGCAGCCCTTGTTCCGCTATGTCGGCGGCACCTCGGCGCGGGTGTTGCCGGTGCCGATGATGAACATCATCAACGGCGGCGAACATGCGGATAACCCGATTGATATTCAGGAATTCATGATCATGCCGGTGGGCGCGGACAACATCCGGGACGCCATCCGCATGGGGTCGGAAGTGTTCCACACCCTGAAGAAAGAACTGCAGGCGGCGGGTCACAACACCGGCATCGGCGATGAGGGCGGCTTTGCGCCGAACCTGAGCTCTGCCCGCGACGCACTTGATTTCATTCTGAAATCCATCGAAAAGGCGGGCTACAAACCCGGCGAGGATATCTTCCTTGCGCTGGACTGTGCCGCCACCGAATACTTCAAGGGTGGCCGCTATGAGATGAAGGGCGAAGGCAAATCGCTGTCCATCGAAGAAAACGTCGCCTTCCTTGCCGCGCTGGCGAATGACTATCCGATCATTTCGATCGAAGATGGCTGTTCCGAGGATGACTGGGCCGGTTGGAAACTGTTGACCGACACGTTGGGCAGCAAGATTCAGCTGGTGGGCGACGATCTGTTCGTGACCAATCCGCGCCGTCTGGCCGAGGGGATTGCGGCGGGCTGTGCCAACTCGATGCTGGTAAAAGTCAATCAAATCGGCACCTTGACCGAGACTTTGCAAGCGGTGGATATGGCGCATCGCGCGCGTTACACCAATGTGATGAGCCACCGTTCGGGTGAAACCGAGGATGCGACGATTGCCGATCTGGCGGTTGCCACCAACTGCGGCCAGATCAAGACCGGCTCGCTGTCACGCTCGGACCGGCTGGCGAAATACAACCAGCTGATCCGCATTGAAGAGATCCTGGGTGAGACGGCGGAATATGCCGGCCGCTCGATCCTGCGCAGCTAACCGAATCAAAAGGTTAACGACTGAAATTCAACCATGCGGGGCGTATGTTCCGCGTGGTTTTTCTGTGCTTTATCTGTGCCTACGCAGCGCGGCACGCCCCGGGTTAATCCCGCGCGCGCAGCAGTCGGCTGGGGCGGAAATCAGTCAGCAGCGGGTTGTCACCCTGGCCGATGATTTCGCCCGCCAAAGCCTCTGCCGTAATGGCGGCCAGCGTCACGCCGGAATGCATCACCGCCAGCGACAGGCCCGGGGAGGCCGCACCGATCACCGGCAGGCCGTCGCCGGGAACCGGGCGATGGCCGATGGTGAAACGGTCCAGCGCGATGTCAGCCGCGAACAGCGCGCGCAGCCGGTCCAGCGTGGCGGCAACGGCGCCTTCGGGGTCGGGCACGGTTTCGGCCGAGTCGGCCTGATGATGGGCGCTGGCGGGGGCCAATAGGCGCCCCGCCGCATCCTGACGGATTTCCTGTTCCGGCGTTACGATGATGTGGCGCAGGTGGAACGGAACTGGCCGGGTATGCAAGAGCACGCCGGGGCGGGTCAGCATCGGCAGGTCAAAGCCAAGCGGGGCCAGCAGGCCCGGCGTGGCGGTGCCGGTGGCGAGGATGACGTGATCGGCCTTGAAGGGGCCGATGGCGGTGCGGATACCGGTAACGTGGCCTGCCGTTTGGATCAGCGAGGTTGCGGCAAGGCCGGGGTGCAGCGTGGCGCCAGAGGCCGCCAACAGGGCCAGCGTGGCGGCGGCGGGATCAACCGCAGCCTCGGTGGCGAAGCGCAGGGCATGAAGGGGCAGATGCGGCAGATCGGGTTCAAGGGCGGCAAGTTCGGACTGGGGCAGCCGGTCCACCGGATAGCCAAGCGCGGCGAGGTCGGATTGCATCTGATCCATCCCCACGCCTTGCTGTTCCCACCAAAGGCAGCCTTGCCAGTTGGGGGCGGCGGCGGGTACGGCTGCGGCCAAGCGGTGCCAGGCCTGCATCCCCGCCACCCGCAGGCGGTGGTGGGCGGGGTTGGCATAGAAGCTGGCGTTGATCCAGCCAAAGCTGCGGCCCGAGGCGGCATGGGCGGGCGTGGCGGATTCGAACACCGTCACTTTGGCGCCTTGGCGGGAGAGTTGGAATGCGAGGGCGGCGCCGATGATGCCTGCGCCGACGATGATAATGCTTTGCCCCATGGCTTCCCTTTCCGGTTTGCATCAGACTGGCACGGGTTCAGGCGCGGGGGAAGGCATGACGGCGGATCAGATCATTGCAAAGCTGGGCCTTCAACCGCATCCCGAAGGCGGTTGGTATCGGCAGACCTGGGCCGGGCCGGAGGTGGCGGGGCGGGCGAGCGGGACGGCGATCTATTTCCTGCTGAAAGCGGGCGAGCGCAGCCATTGGCACCGGGTGGATGCGGATGAAATCTGGCTGTGGCATGCGGGCGCGCCGCTGATCCTGTCGATGGGGGGCGCGCGGGCCGAGGATCGGCGGTTGGGGCCGGATGTTCTGGCAGGGGAGGCGCCGCAGGTCGTCGTGCCGCAGGGGTGGTGGCAAGCGGCGCGGAGTTTGGGGGACTGGACCCTAGTTTCTTGCACCGTCAGCCCGGGCTTTCGCTTTGAAGGGTTTGAATTGGCAGCACCTGAGTTTGATCTGTCCAAATAGCGATGTCCCGGGCCGGGACAGTTTCAAAACTTAGTCTTTTCAACAAGATGACCTTGCCGGGTTAAGGAATTGGTAAGGAATGGCCCTACCCCGCAGCGCCCCTGCGCGAATGTACCCATCACAAGTTCGCCGTGGGCAAAGCCCTGCGGTTTCGCTAACAGGGCGGCATGAGCGATATACCCCAAAAGAACGAAGACTCACTGCGCGGCTTTGGCTTTGCGCTTGCCGCTTACGTCATGTGGGGGTTCCTGCCGCTGTTCATGAAGGCGGTGGCGCATATCTCGCCCGCCGAGGTGATCGCGCATCGGGTGATCTGGTCGATCCCGATTGCCGGGGCGATTCTGATCTGGCTGGGCCGGTTGGGGGATTTGAAGCAGGCGCTGCGCACGCCGCGCATGTTGATGATGGGCTTTGCCACGGCGGCGCTGATTTCGGTGAACTGGGGGATTTACGTCTGGGCCATCGGGTCGGGTCATGCGCTGGACGCGGCGCTTGGTTACTACATCAACCCGCTGTTTTCGGTGTTTCTGGGGGCGGTGCTGCTGGGCGAAAAGCTGAGCCGGGCGCAGATGGTGGCGATTGCACTTGCGGCCTTGGCGGTGGCCATTCTGACGGTTGAGGCCGGAAAGCTGCCTTGGGCGGCGCTGGGCCTGACCGTGACCTGGGGGTTTTACGCCTATTTCAAGAAGTCGCTGCCGATCGGGCCCAATCAGGGGTTCTTCCTGGAGGTGCTGATCCTGACGCCTTTCGCGCTTGGCTATGTGATCTGGGCGGCGCTGACCGGGCACGGGCATTTCTTTGCCGGGGTGACATCGGACACGGTGTTGCTGCTGAGCTGTGGGTTCGTGACGGCGGTGCCGCTGATGGTTTATGCCAATGGCGCCAAGCTGTTGCGGCTTTCGACCATCGGCATCATGCAATATATCGCGCCGACGATGATTTTCCTGACGGCGGTGTTCGTGTTTGGCGAGCCGTTCGGCGCGGCGCGGATGATCGCCTTTCCGATGATCTGGGCGGCGCTGGGGATCTATACCGTGTCGATGGTGCGGCAGGCGCGGGCGGCGGGGCGGTAGGTTTTGCCTACGCGCCGGGGCTCTGCCCCCAGCCCGGCCACGGGCCGGGCGTTCTTCGCGGAAATCCTCCACTGGAGGATTTCTGATCGCTCATCACCCCGGAGTATTTAGGCCAGTATGAAAGAAAATTTGAATTAAACTTTAGGGGCGGCTGATCTGGCCACCGCCGACGGCTGCGGGCACGCCGGTGGTGCTGCGGCAAGAGGTGGGCAGGCCGTAGGCCACGCGGGCGGCGAGGTGGGCGAAGGCTTGCGCCTCTAACATATCGCCGTTCAGACCCACGGATTCAATCGAGTCTACCGGAAGGCCGAGGCGGTGGCTGAGTTCGGCCATCATCGTGGCATTGTGCCGCCCGCCACCGGTGACAAGCAGGCGGCTGATCGGGCGGGGGAAATGTTCGGTGCCCTTGGCGACACTCGCGGCGGCGATGGCGGTCAGGGTGGCGGCGGCATCGGCATTCGAGAGTTTATGTGTTTTCTTCAGAAAGTTCTGGAAGTCATTGCGATCCAAGGATTTTGGCGGAATCTTGTGGAAATATGGCAGGGCGAGAAAGGCCCTTACAAGGCCCTCATCCACCCGGCCTTGGGCGGCCAGCGCACCGCCTTCGTCGCAGCTTTGGCCCAGCCGGATGCGCATCATGTCGTTGATCGGCGCATTGGCGGGGCCGGTATCAAAGGCCAAGAGCGCGCCTGCGGTTTCCGGGGCGGGCTGGCTGGGATCAATCCAGGTCAGATTGCCGACGCCGCCCAGATTGAGGATGGC
>CAMFLG010000208.1 GCA_945957495.1 uncultured Pseudorhodobacter sp.
CGGCGGCTATCGCGATCCGTCGGCGGCGGCGGCGATGCGGGGGATCAAGGCGGAAGGTGGCTGGGGGGTGATCTTCACCGAACAGACCGAGATGCACCACACGTCTGAAATCACGCCCTTCATCGAGTTGCGGCTGTGGGAAGATCAGGACATTCCGTCGATTGCCAAGATGGCGGCGGCGATGAAAACGCATGGGGCGCTGGCGGGGATTCAGCTGGCCTATTCCGGGATCAATGGGCCGAATTTCTACACCAAAGAGGTGCCGATGGCGGTGTCGCCGGGCCCGATCCGCACCTTTACCAACGATCCGGTGCAGGCGCGGGGGTTGGACAAGACCGATATCCGCAACCTGCGGCGGTGGTTTGTGAACGCGGCAAAGCGGTCAAAACTGGCGGGGTTTGACCTGATTTGCCTGTATGGCGCGCATGGGTTCGGGATTTTTCAGCACTTCCTCAGCCGCGCGACCAACCAGCGGTCGGACGAATATGGCGGGTCGCTGGAAAACCGGTCGCGCTTTGCGCGCGAGGTGATCGGCGACATGCGTGACGCGGTGGGCGATACGATGGCGATCACGCTGCGGGTGTCGTTGGACGAACACATTGGCAATCTGGGCTTTTCCAACGCAGAAGTGCGGGATTTCATTGCGATGAATGCGGAATTGCCCGACCTGTGGGATCTGGCACAGGGGACGTGGGAGGATTGCTCTGGCCCCAGCCGGTTCAAGGAAGAGGCGGCGCAAGAGGTGTTGGTGCGCGGCATCCGCGAGCTTAGCCCACGTCCGGTGGTGGGGGTGGGGCGGTTCACCAGCCCGGACGTGATGGCGCGGATGATCAAGGGCGGCACGCTGGATTTCATCGGCTGTGCGCGCCCGTCGATTGCCGATCCCTTCTTGCCGTTGAAGATTGATGAGGGCCGGGTCGAGGATATTCGCGAATGCATCGGCTGCAACGTCTGCATCACCGGCGACATGACGCAAGGCATGGGACGCTGCACGCAGAACCCGACCTGGATGGAGGAATGGCGGCGCGGCTGGCACCCGGAAAAGATGAACGCCAAGGGGGCGAGCCAGACTGTGCTGATCGTGGGCGCGGGCCCTGCCGGGCTAGAGGCGGCGCGGGCGCTGTCGCTGCGCGGCTATGATGTGGCGCTGGCCGAGGCGGGCAAGGTGTTGGGCGGGCGCGTGGCGAAGGAACGGCTGTTGCCCGGCCTTTCGGCCTGGGGCCGGGTGGCGGACTACCGCGCCTACCAGATCAGCCAGCGCCCGAATGTCGAGACGTATTTCGACAGCCGTTTGGGGGCAGAGGATATTCTGGGCTTTGGGTTTCAGAATGTGTGCATTGCCACGGGCGCGCATTGGCGGGCTGATGGCGTGGCGCGGATGCATGTGGTGCCGATCCCGCGTGCGGGCGCGCTGCCGGTGTTCACGCCGGATGACCTTATGGCGGGCAAGCTGCCGCAGGGCCGGGTCGTGGTGTTTGACGATGACCATTACTACATGGGCGGCGTACTGGCCGAGTTGTTGGCGCAGAAGGGCTGCGAGGTGGTTCTGGTGACGCCTTCGGCCTATGTTTCGGACTGGACGGCGAACACGCTGGAGCAGGCGGCGATTCACCGGCGGCTGCATGGGCTGGGCGTGAAGATCGTGCTGAACACCGGGGTCACGGCGCTGACGGCGGCAGGGGTGGACACCGCTTGCAGCTATACCGGGGCGGTGGGGCAGATCGGGGCGGATGCGGTGGTGATGGTGGCCAGCCGGATTTCGGACGATCAGCTTTACCGCGATCTTCAGGCGCGGCAGGCGGAGTGGGCGGATGCGGGGATCTTGTCAGTCAAGATCATCGGCGATGCGGCGGCCCCGGCGCCGATTGCCTGGGCGACCTTTGCCGGCCACCGCTATGCCCGCGAGTTGGACATGCCCGATATTGGCGACGCGCTGCCGTTCCGGCGTGAGGTGACGCGCTTGGCGGATTGACCGGCGGTTGGTCTGCTGGGCCGACCTGCGTGGGGGTTTTGCACCCCCGATGCCCGGCCCGAACCTTGCGGTTCGTGCGTTCGGCGCTGGCGATCTTCCACTGGAAGTTCGCCCGGGCGCGCCTTACCCCCTGCAGGATATTTGGACCAATGTGAAAGAAATTTTAGGCAAGTTTTAGCGAAGAGCGGGTGTCACTCGTCGCCGGGCACGCCGTAAGAGGGGGCGACGCTGGGGTTCTGGGCGCGTTGGACGTAGGCGGCCATTTGCGGGCGGTAGACGGCCCAGGCCTCTGCCAGCGCGCCGATCGGGTCATCCGACCAGTCGATGCGCAGATCGACCAGCGGCCAGTCGAGTTGGTCGGCGATTTTCAGACCGGCCGAATGGACCGGGCCAGCCTCGCCGCCCGCAGCAAGGCCTGCCTGAAGGGCGGCCATGAGACGGTCGCCCAGATGGCCGGTTGCGGCCTCGAACGCTGTCACCATGGCTTGCGGCACCGATGCGTCGGCCAAGAGGTTGCCCCCTGCGGCGCAATCGGTGCCCTGTGCCTGCCCCCAGACCCCCAGCACCTGCGCGCCAGAGTGAATGGCGCTGCGGCCTTCGGCATCGACGACCAGCAACTGCCGGTAGTCGATGAAGGCGCGACCCTGCGTCAGGGTGGCCAGTGCATCGGGTGCGGTCTGCCCTGCGGCAAGCAGGGCCAAGAGTTCCGGCCCCAGGGCGGGGTCGGTGACATTCTGGCTCGCCACCACGCCCACCCCGGCGCGCACATGGGCGCAGCGCGCGGCCACGGCAGGAGAGGAGGACGAGATCGCCATGCCGAACTGGCCGGTGCGCGCACAACGTGCGACGAGAGAGAAGGTCATGCGGGCTCCTTTAGGTCAGTCGGGGATCACGGCGGTGCCGTCGATTTCCACCAGCCAGCTGGGGCGGGCCAAGGCCGAAACCACCAGACCGGTGGACACCGGATGCACGCCTTTGAGGTATTCGCCCATGGTGCGATAGACCGCCTCGCGGTGGCGCACATCGGTGATATAGACGACGACCTTGACCAGATGTTCCATGGTGCCGCCCGCCTCTTCGATCAGCTGGCGGATGTTCTGCATGACCTTGTGGGTTTGCTCCGCCGGATCAAAGCTGCCGATGTCCTTGAAATCATCCAGATTCTGCGGGCATTGACCGCGCAGGTACAGGGTGCGCCCGCCGCGCGTGGCCACGGCCTGACACAGATCGTTGTCAAGCCTTTGTTCGGGATAGGTGTCTTTGGTGTTGAACTTGCGATAGCGGGTGTGCGGGTTGGTCATGGTTTCTCCTGTTCGCGCGCGGGCTTGACGACTGGTGTATCCGCGAAAAGGGCTGACTGGCAAATCAGTGTTTCGCTATGTGACGGTTAGGCAGGGGTTAAGCGGGGCGGGGGTGGTTTAAGGTATGCCTAAGCAACGCTGTGTGATTCCTTTATGGTTTCAGGGCGGGGTCGATTCTACACAAGCCGGACTTGGAAACCCCTTTGCGCGAAAAGGAATGTCGGCATGGCAACGGAAACAGTCGAGACGCTGATCATCGGCGGCGGTCAGGCCGGATTGGCGATGAGCGCGCATCTGCGGGAAAAGGGCCGGTCGCATCTGGTGGTGGAGCGCGACCGCATTGCCGAACGCTGGCGCACGGGGCGTTGGGATTCGCTGGTGGCGAATGGCCCGGCCTGGCATGACCGCTTTCCGATCCTAGAATTTGACGACACGCCGCCCGAGGTCTTTGCGCATAAGGACCGGATTGTGCGGTATTTCGAAGAGGTTGCCGAAAAGATCAAGGCGCCGGTGCGCTGCGGGGTGGAGGTGAGGTCGCTGCGGCAAAAGCCGGATGGGTCGGGCTTTGTGGCGGAAACCTCTGATGGTGTGATCGAGGCGGCGAATGTGGTGGCGGCGACCGGGCCGTTTCAGCGCCCCTTGATCCCGACGCTGGTGCCGGATGAGGCCGGGATCATGCAGATCCATTCCAGCGGCTATCGCAATCCCGGGCAGTTGCCGGAAGGCGCGGTGCTGGTGGTGGGGGCAGGGTCGTCGGGGGTGCAGATCGCCGACGAGCTGCTGCGTGCGGGCAAGCGGGTTTATCTGTCGGTTGGCCCGCATGACCGCCCGCCGATCCGCTATCGTGGCAAGGATTTTTGCTGGTGGCTGGGCGTTCTGGGCATGTGGGATGCCAGGACGCGCGAACCGGGGATGGAGCATGTGACGATTGCCGTCAGCGGCGCGCGTGGGGGTCATACGGTGGATTTCCGTGAACTGGCGGCGCGGGGGATGACCTTGGTGGGCCGCGCGGGGGCGTATCAGGATGGTGTCTTGCCTTTTGCGTCCGATCTGGCCGCCAATATCGCGGCGGGGGACGCGCATTACCTGTCAATTCTGGATCAGGCGGATGCATATGCGGCGGCGCATGGGCTTGATCTGCCGCTGGAACCCACGGCGCGGATGATCGGGCCAAGCCCGGACTGTGTGACCAATCCGTTGCGGGAGCTTGATCTGGAGCAGGCGGGGGTGACGGCGATCGTCTGGGCCACCGGCTTTGCGCTGGATTACGGCTGGTTGCAGGTGGACGCCTTTGACGAAAAGGGCCGCCCTGCGCATGAGCGGGGAGTGACGGCGGTGCCGGGGCTGTATTTCCTTGGCCTGCCCTGGCTGTCGCGCCGCGCCTCGCCCTTCATCTGGGGGGTGTGGCATGACGCGGCCTATCTGGCGGATCGGATCGACGCGCGGGGGTAGGGTGTAGGGTGGGCAATTTGCCCACCTTTGCCAAAGGGTGGTGGGCAGATTGCCCATCCTACGCATGGCTTTGCCTCTGGTCGCGGCGCAGAGCGCCTGATACCCACGGGCATGGGGGGAGCCATGGCCATTTCTGACAATCTGCGCGGCGCGCTGTATATGAACCTGTCGATGTTTGCCTTTACGGTGAACGACACGTTTATGAAGGCCATCACCGAAACCTTGCCGCTGTATCAGACCATCGCGCTGCGGGGCGTGGTGGCGGTGATCGGTTTGGTGGTGATTGCCATGCTGAAGGGCGGGTTGACGCTGCGCCTGCCGCGGCACGATCTGGTGCTGATCGGCTTGCGCAGTCTTGCCGATGTGGTGGCGACGATCCTGTTCCTGTCGGCCCTGATGCATATGCCTTTGGCGAACCTGTCGGCGGTAATGCAGGCGATTCCGTTGGCGGTGACGCTGGGGGCGGCGTTGTTTTACGGCGACCGTATCGGCTGGCGCCGGATGACGGCGATTCTGATCGGCTTTGTCGGGGTGATGATCATTATCCGACCGGGAAGTGACGGCTTTTCGATCTGGGCGGTGCTGGGTCTGGGGTCGGTTCTGGCGGTGATGGTGCGCGATCTGTCGGTGCGTCGGCTGAGCCGGGGGGTGCCGTCGATCATGGTGGCGCTGGGCGCAGGTGTGGCGGTCACGGCGATGGGTGTGATCGGCACGGCGTTTGAAGGCTGGGCGGCGCTGAGCCTGACGCAAGGGCTGATGGTGCTGGCGGCGGGGCTGATGCTGATCATCGGCTATATCTGTGCTGTCACGGCGATGCGGGTGGGTGACGTGGGATTTGTGGCGCCGTTCCGCTATACCTCGCTCCTCTGGGCGATCGTGCTGGGCTGGCTGGCCTTTGGCAACCTGCCCGACCTTTATGCCCTGATCGGGGCGGGAATTGTCGTGTCCACCGGGATCTACACCCTGTTGCGTGAGCGGAAGCTGCGCGTTGAACAGGATCGCCGGGCCTGATCAATTGCAAGGCCGGGGCCCGTGGCCTATAGAGGCCTGATGCACGCGCCCAAGGACGGCAAGACCATGCCCACGCTTTCCATTGTTATTCCTGCCCGCAATGAGGCTGACAATATTGTCGGGCTGGTTGAGGATATTGACCGCGCGCTGGTAGGTCATGCGCCGTTCGAGATCATCGTGGTTGATGACGGGTCCACCGACGATCAGGTGGCGCGGCTGTCCGCACGCGGGCAGACCATGCCACATCTGCGGGTGGTGCGGCATGACCGGTCTGGCGGGCAGTCGGCGGCGGTGCATTCCGGGGTGAAGGCGGCGCGGGCGCCTATCGTCTGCACGCTGGACGGCGACGGGCAGAATC
>CAMFLG010000209.1 GCA_945957495.1 uncultured Pseudorhodobacter sp.
GATATCGGTTATCCAGATGCCGACAGCCCCGGCATCCTTTTGAAGCTCGGCACTCCGGTCGAAGGCGGCGCTGGCCCTGATGGCGACATCGTCGCTTATTCGGTGCTGTGCCCGCACAAGGGCTTTTACATGTCCTACCATGCGGCGGACAAAACACTGAACTGCCCAGGCCACTTCAGCCGCTTCGATTGCGAAAAGGGTGGCCAGCAGGTTTGGGGCCACGCGACGCAGAACTTGCCGCAATTCGCGCTGCGGGTGGACGACAAGGGCGACATTTATGCCGAAGGCGCGGACGAGCTGATCTACGGCCGTCTGTCCAACGTGCTGCAAGGGTAAGGGGGCGATCATGGCTTACAAACGCAATATTGACCGCCTGCCGATCATTCCCGCAGGCGCCAAGGAACACAACGTCACCTGCCATTACTGCATCGTCGGCTGCGGCTACAAAGCCTACACTTGGCCGCTGAAAAAGCAGGGCACGACAGACAGCAACTGGATGGGCGAAGATCTGTCCAAGCAGCAGGGCGCGGAAACCGAAGCCTGGTATGCGCCTTCGATGTATAACGTGGTCAAGCAGAACGGGGCCGACGTCCATCTGGTGATCAAGCCCGATGTGAATTGCCAGGTGAACTCCGGCCTCGGCTCGATCCGCGGCGCGCGCATGGCCGAGAACCGGCGGTCCGACGTGACCGGCAGCCAGAAGCAGCGGCTGACAGATCCGATGGTCTGGCGCTATGGCACCTGGCAGCCCACCTCGTGGGATGATGCACTGGATCTGGTTGCCCGCGTGACGGCAAGGGTGATCGACAAGGACAACGAGGACGACCTTTACGTCTCGATGTTCGACCATGGCGGCTCCGCCGGTGGCTATGAAAACACCTGGGGCACCGGCAAGCTTTACTTCGAGTCGATGAAGGTCAAGCACTGCCGCATTCATAACCGCCCGGCCTATATGTCCGAGGTCCACTCCAGCCGCGACATGGGCGTGGACGAGCTGAACTACAACTACGCCGACTATGAGGTGACCGACACCATCTTCCTTGTCGGCACCAACCCGATGGAATGCCAGACCAACCTGTTCCTGAACCACATGGTCAAGGGCATGCAGAACGGAGCGAAGGTCGTTATCTCCGACCCGCGCCGCACCGTGACGGTAGACTCGTGCGAACAGGTAGCAGGTGCTGAAAATGTGCTGCATCTGCCGATCAACGCAGGGTCAGACGTTGCGCTGCACAACACGCTCTTCACCTACATCGCCGATCAGGGCTGGGTCGATGCCGACTTCATCGCCGCGTCCACCTTTCAGGGAGATGTGGCCGTCGCAGCCGACAGCGCCTATCCGGCCTCGCTCGGGTCGTATGAGGCTGCGCGGGTCGCCTGCAAGATGAGCCTTGCCGACGGTGCTGCTGCCACCGGTCTGACCGAAGCGCAGATCATTCAGGCCGCTGAATGGATCGCCAAACCGAAGGACGACGGCAGCCGCCGCAAATGCGTGACCGGGTATGAAAAGGGCATCATCTGGGGCAACGACAACTACCGTGCCATCGGGTCGTTGGTGAACATTGGCCTTGCCACCGGAAACATCGGTCGCGAAGGCGGTGGCGTCTGCCGTCTGGGCGGGCACCAGGAAGGTTACTATCGCCCATCAGACGCGCATGTGGGGCGCCCTGCCCCGTATATCGACCAGTTGCTGATCGCGGGCGGCGGCAAGGTGCATCACATCTGGGCCAACGACCACTTCAAGACCACGCTGAACGCCTCTGAATTCAAGCGGGTCTACAACCGACGGTCCAACATGGTAAAAGAAGCCATGGACGCCCGCGCCGGAGCGACGCGAGAGGAAATGGTTGATGCAATCGTGGGTGCGATCAACGCGGGCGGGCTGTTCGTGGTCGATGTGGACATCATCCACAGCCAGATCGGGCAGGCAGCGCATGTGATCCTGCCTGCGGTGGAATCGGGCGAGATGAACCTGACCTCGATGAACGGGGAACGCCGCTTGCGGTTGACGGAAAAATACATGGACGCCCCTGGCTCGGCCAAACCCGACTGCATGATCGCGGCAGGGCTGGCGCAAGCGATGGAGCGTGTGCTGCGCGAAGAGGGTCGGACGGAATATGCCGATCAGTTCAAGGGCTATGACTGGGCCACCGAAGAAGACGCCTTCATGGACGGCTACAACAAGGGCAACCCGGAGGTGACCTATGACCGCCTGCGCGCGATGGGCAACGATGGGGTGCTGGAACCGGTCAGTGGCTTTGCCGATGGCAAACTGGTCGGGACCAACCGTCTCTATGCAGATGGCGTGTTCAAGCGGCATGGCCGCGAAGACGGCAAGGCCCTGTTCTGCATGGGTGAATGGCGTGGTTGGCAGGCGGCTGGAAAGGCGCAGCAGCAGGCGAACCATAAGTTCCTCATCAACAACGGCCGCGCCAACATGAACTGGCAGAACTGGTTCCTTGATCAGGGCAACGAGTTCGTCATGGACCGCTTCCCCGTGCCCTTCATCCAGATCAACCCCGATGATATGGCCGAGCTGGGCATCAAGGCGGGCGATATGGTTGAGGTGCACAATGATGTGGGGGCCACGCAAGCGCTCGCCTACCCAGAGCCGACCGCGAAACGCAACGAGACGTTCATGATCTTTGGCGCTCCGAATGGCGCGCAAGGCAACATCGTAAACGCGGGCGTCAACGAGCTGATCCTGCCGAACTACAAGCACACCTGGGCCAACATCCGCAAAATCTCGGATGCCACCCCGGCCTCGGCGGCGGTGTCCTACAAGTCGTGGGAAGTGGAACTCTAAAAGTGAACTGATGCGCCGCCGGATCGTTTCCGGCGGCGCAAAACGTTTTGCATGGCGATGGGGAGGCAGCTTTGAGACTTGCTTATGTGACACTTCAGGGTCGTGGGCGGACCGATGCGCTCATCGCAGCCGTCGCCCAACAGCTGCAGACGGACGGACTGCGCCTTTCCGGAACGGTGCAGTCGAATATCGAACGTCCAGATCGGCGCAAGTGCGACATGGACCTGATGATCCTTCCTCAGGGTCCCGTCGTTCGGATCAGTGAGGATCGCGGCGACCTCGCAAGAGGCTGCACACTCGACTCTGGCGCACTTGAGCAATCGGTCGCCGAGGTTCAGCAGCGCCTATCCGGCTCTGACATGCTCATTGTGAACAAGTTCGGCAAGCGTGAGGCAGAAGGCAAAGGTCTGGTCCCCGTCATAGGAGATGCGGTCGATCTGGGTATTCCAATTCTTGTGGGTGTTAACGGCCTCAACCTCGCGGCGTTTCTGGCATTTGCTGGAGAAGGAGCGACTGCACTGCCCACCGATGTCGCCAGTGTGGTCCATTGGTGCAGACAATCAATTGTCGCGGAGACGGTGTGATATCTCTGGACGATTGGGCAATCAGTACCGATCAACAGCGAGGCTCATATCGCCACTTCGAAGCCAGTTAGGATCATTGGTCAGACCGACCTTGGAACAAGTAGGATGATTGCCGCACCGAGAAGGCAAATTGCGCCCCCAGTCACATCCCAAACATCGGGGCGCTGCTTCTCAACGGCCCAAAGCCAAATGAGCGACGCCGCGATATAGACGCCTCCATATGCCGCGTACGACCGCCCGGCGAAATCCGATGGCGCGAGGGTCAGGAGCCAGGCGAACAAGGCAAGGCAGACTAGGCCGGGGGCCAGCCATAGCGCGCTCGCGCCCTGCCGCATCCATGCCCAGACCGCAAAGCAGCCTGCGATTTCGGCTATGGCCGCCCCGGCGTAAATTAAGATGGTCGTCATGTTGAAGCAGCTCCCGGCAGATGGAAATCATCGAAAATGGCACAAACTCCCGGGCTTCCGCTCCTGCAGCCCGCGTCGCAACGGACAAGGATCGCAGCGAGAGCGGCCTCCAGCGCCTTCAGTTCCGCACGTTTGGCGCGCAGCGCGCGAAGGTGTTCCTCGACGACCGGGCGCGCCGTGACGCAGGCGGTTGCAGGAGCTTCGGCTGCGGCCAGCAGATCCCGGACCTGAGGAATGCCCAACCCGAAGTCGCGTGCGCGCCGGATGAAGACAAGCCGTGCCACCTCTTGGGGGCCGTAGGCTCTGCGGCCCGCATCGCTGCGCGGTGTCGGCGGCAAGAGGCCGATGCTTTCGTAGTAGCGAATGGTCGGCGGTGTGCAGCCGGACCTGTCCGCCGCCTGACCGATCGAGAGAGACATCACAGCCACCTTGTAAATGCATCTTGCTCTTAAAGTAACTTTAAGTGCTACGCCGAAGCAAGCCATCAAACTGGAGGATTCTATGGTCTCGCGAAAACTTGCCATCACCGGAACCGCTGCGGCCTGTGCCGCCTGTTGTGCACCACTTATCGTACCCATTGTCTGGCCTGTTTTGGCCGCTGCCGGTCTGGTCGGTGCCGGGGGGATTGGCGGCGGCTGGCTGGCCGGACTCAGCCTCGATGTCATCTTGTGTGGAGGCATTGCCTTGGCCGCGCTTGCCGGGGTTGCCGTCTGGCTAAGGCAACGACGCAAACGCACGCAGGTGCGGGCTTCGGACTTTGCCGAAGGCGCGCAATGCGATCTTAATGCCTGCGGACCGGCAAGTCGCGGGACGCTGGCCGACTGAGCCTCGCGGTGTCCGGCCCGGTTACTGCGCCAACTCCGACTCCGGATGGCGGTGATCGGTCGCGCAAAGGGAATGGTCTCCCAGCACCTCGATCACCCGGCAGTCAGCTATCTTCCCGCCTGCGCATTGCACGACCATGCGTTCGAGTTCGGCCTTCAACGCGGTCAGCCGCGCAAGGCGGCTTTCAACCTCGGCCAGTTGCGCCCTTGCGATGGCATCGGCTGCCGCGCAGGACTGATCCGGTCTGTCCGAGAGGCTGAGAAGGTCGCGGATCGCTTCCAGAGTGAAGCCCAGATCGCGCGCATGACGGATGAAGGCGAGCCGTTCCATCGCCTTGCGGCCATAGAGCCGCTGATTGCCCGCGCTGCGTTCGGCTTCGGGGAGCAAGCCGATCTGCTCGTAGTAGCGGATCGTCGGAACCTTCACCCCGGCGGCTTCGCCCAATTTTCCGATGGTCAGCATCAGATTCCCCTTGAAGCTATAGTTGCTAGAGACATTAAGTCTACGAATCAATAGTGGCAACTGCCCCAGCTCGGGCGGGGGAGCGATCATGGCTGACAAGAATTCCGATACGACCAACACGACAGCAACTGTCGAATGGACCGTGACAGGCATGGATTGCGCCGCGTGCGCGACCAAGATCAAGAATGCGGTCGGGCGTCTGCCGGGTGTCACCGATGTGAATGTGGCAATCATGGCCGAACGGTTGAAGCTGACGCTGGCCGATGGCACCACACCGAGCGAAAAGATCGAAGGGGCCGTGCGGTCGCTTGGCTATCAGATCGAGCCGCGCAAGGCGGGGGCGAAGAAAGACTTCGTGCTTCCGGGTGCGGTGCCCGAGGATGACCACGACGAAGCCGAGGGCCACAGCCACGACGATGGCCATGATCACGACCATGATGATGCCGGGCAAGACCATTCGGGCCACGATCACAGTGAGGAAGATCACGCTAAGCACGATCATGCAGGCCGTGACGCTACCCCAAAGACCGCAAAGGCATATGCGCGCGACGACAGCGGTCACGGCAGCCCCGGCCATGTACATGACGACCCAGCTGACCGGGGCAAGCGCTGGTACCAGACAGGCAAGGGCAAGCTCGTCATCTTCACCGCCCTCTTGTTGGGTGCGGCCTGGATCATCGAGTATCTGGCGCCCGACATTGGGAAGTGGGCCTTCGTTGCCGCCTGTCTGATTGGGGTTGCCCCGGTGGCGCAGCGCGCCTTTGCCGCGCTGCGGATGGGCCAGCCTTTCACCATCGAAAGCCTGATGACGATTGCTGCCATCGGCGCCCTGTTCATCAATGCTGCCGAAGAGGCGGCACTGGTCGTCTTTCTCTTCGCCGTGGGCGAGGTGCTGGAAGGTGTGGCCGCAGGCAAGGCGCGCGACGGCATCCGGGCGCTGGCCAATCTGGTGCCGAAGACGGCGCAACTGGTCACCGGCGACACCACGCGCGAGGTGCCAGCGGCGA
>CAMFLG010000210.1 GCA_945957495.1 uncultured Pseudorhodobacter sp.
TTCCGCGACGCCGCAGGCAGCCTTAACCAATGGGTCGCAGCCGTGGCGGACGAGGTGATCCTTGCCGTGGCGGGCCTTCCACTGAAAGTGAAATGATGACTGAAAACACCTTCCAGATCGGCGCGCTTGCCGCCATCGCCGGGCTTGCCGCAACCCTGCCGCAGGCGGATAGCGCCGCGGCCGACGCGGCACGCGCGCGCCAGAACAGTCTGACCAAACCGCCGGGATCGCTGGGTCGGCTAGAGGATCTGGCCTGTTTCATGGCCGCATGGCGTGGCACCGCCCGCCCTGAAATCACCCGCGCGCAAGCGATTGTCTTTGCGGGAAATCACGGCATCTGCGCCCAGCGCGTCAACCCGTTCCCGCAAGAAGTCACTGCCCAGATGGTGCTGAACTTTCAGGCCGGGGGCGCCGCGATCAACCAGTTGTGCCGGGTCAATGGGGCCGACCTGTCGGTGATCGCACTGGATCTGGACAACCCCACCGCCGATTTCACCACCGGCCCTGCGATGACCGAGGCTGAAACGCTTGACGCGCTGAACCGCGGGGCTGCTGCTGTTGATAAGACGGCGGATGTGCTGATTTTGGGCGAAATGGGCATCGGCAATTCCACCGTCGCCGCGGCGCTTGCGATGGCGCTGTTTGGCGGGTCGGCGGTGGATTGGGTCGGCCCCGGCACCGGGTCTGACGCCGAGGGCATGGCCCGCAAGGTGCGCGCCATTGAAACCGGCGTGCTGCGCCATTCCGGCCTGACACCGGCGCGGGTGCTGGCGGCCTTGGGCGGGCGCGAACAGGCCGCGATCTGCGGCGCGGTGCTGGCGGCCCGCGCCGCGCGTATCCCGGTCATTCTGGATGGATTCATCTGCACGGCGGCGGCGTCGGTTCTGTACGCCGCCGACCCGGCCCTGCTGGACCATTGCCTTGTCGGCCATTGCAGCGCGGAACCCGGGCACCGCAAGCTGTTGACCGCGCTGAACAAACGCGCGGTTCTGGAGTTTGACATGCGCCTTGGCGAAGGCTCTGGCGCGGCCTTGGCCCTTGGCATCCTGCGCTCTGCGCTGGCTTGCCACAACGGCATGGCGACCTTCGGCGAGGCCGGGGTTTCCGAAGGATGAGTGCCTTGCGCGCCCGTCTGGCAGAGGTTCAGCTGGCCGTGATGCTGCTGACCCGGCTGCCTGCCGGGCGTCTAAACGTGGCCCACCCGATTGGTGCCGCGACCTGGGCCTTTCCCATTGTGGGCGCGCTGGTGGGCGGGCTTTCCGCGATTGTTTTGACGGGCGCCCTTGCGGCAGGGGTTCCTGCCAGCATGGCCGCCGGTCTTGCCCTGATCACGTCCGTTCTGGCGACGGGCGGGCTGCACGAGGACGGGCTGGCCGATTGCGCCGATGGCTTTGGCGGCGGGCGCGACCGGGCGCGCAAATTAGAGATCATGCGCGACAGCCGCATCGGCAGTTACGGCGCGCTGGCGCTGGTTCTGGGCCTGGGGCTGCGCTGGCAGGGTCTGGCGAATGTTTCCGCGAACGGCGAATACTTCGCAGCTATAGCATTGATATCGCTAGCGATCTCTAGCCGGGCCGCGCTACCGCTGGCGCTGCTGTGGATGCCCGCAGCCCGCGCCGACGGGATGGGAAAATCGGCCGCCGGAACCACCCCGGCGCGGGCTGCCGTGGCGCTTGCCCTTTCGGCGGTGGCGATGGCCGCCTTGATCGGGCCGGGCGCGGCGGCGATCATTCTGATCGTCCAGGCGGGCGTGCAACTGGGATTTGGCTGGATCGCGACGCGGCAGATCGGCGGGCAAAGCGGCGATGTGCTGGGCGCGATGCAGCAATTGGCCGAGATTGCGGGCTGGTGCGCACTGGCCACCCTCAGCCATGGCTGAAAGCCCGGGGCGCGCGCCCCCTCGCCACATTCGCCATAGGCGAATGTGGCCTGACCCCGGGATATTTAAGCCAAGATGAAAGGGCTTAGAGTGTCGGGCGTTTTTGCAACAGTGGCATCACGTCGGCCATTTCCGGGCCTGCGTCCAGACCGGTGACGGCCCGGCGCAGCGGGCGGAACAGGGTCTTGCCCTTGCGGCCCGTGGCCTCTTTCACCGCATTGGTCCATTCGCCCCAGGTGGCGGTGGTCCAGGGTTGCGGCGGTAACATGGCGAAAGCCTGTGCGACAAAATCGCGATCCTCATCATCCACCAGCGGGGTTGCCCCATCGCGGAACAGCGCCCACCACCCCTCCAGATCGGCCAGAACCGTGATGTTGGCCTTGGCGACGTTCCAGAACGCCTCTGCCTTGTCGGCGGGCACGCCCAGCTTGGCGATGCGGTCCGCCACATTCGCCAAAGGCAGACTTTGCACATGCGCGCGGGTCAGCGGGAACAGGTCTTCGGCGTCAAATTTGGTGGGGGCCGCGCCAAAGCTTTCAATGTCGAACCCGTCGATCAGTTCTTGCATCGAGCTGGCAAGCTCCACCGGCTTGGACGACCCCAGACGCGCCATCAGAGACAAAAGCGCCATCGGTTCAACACCTTGCGCGCGCAGATCGCGCAGCGAAAGCGTGCCAAGCCGCTTGGACAACTCCTCACCCTTCGCGCCGGTCAGCAGCGAATGGTGCGCGAAATTCGGTGGCGTGCCCCCCATCGCCTGCATGATCTGGATCTGCGTTGCGGTGTTGGTGACATGGTCCGCGCCGCGCACGATGAAACTCACGCCCATGTCGATATCATCCACCGACGAGGCGAAAGTATACAGGATCTGCCCATCGGCGCGGATCAGCACCGGGTCGGAAACCGAAGCCGCATCAATCGAAATCGGGCCAAGGATGCCATCGGGCCATTCGATCCGTTGTTGATCCAGCAGGAACCGCCAGTAGCCCTGACGCCCCTCTTCGCGCGCCTTGGCCTTTTCTTCCGCCGTCAGATGCAGCGACGCGCGGTCATAGACCGGCGGCTTGTGCATGTTCAGCTGTTTCTTACGCTTGAGGTCCAGTTCCACCGGCGTCTCAAAACACTCATAGAACCGGCCCGCTGCGCGCAACTGATCCGCCGCTTCGCGGTAGCGGTCAAACCGCAGCGATTGCTTTTCGACCCGGTCCCAATGCAGGCCAAGCCACTCCAGATCGGCCATGATGCCATCGGCATATTCCTGTTTGGAGCGTTCCTGATCGGTGTCATCCAGCCGCAGGATGAAAGTGCCCCCGGCTTTGCGGGTGATCAGATAGTTCATCAGCGCCGTGCGCAGGTTGCCGACGTGGATATAGCCGGTCGGCGACGGGGCAAAGCGGGTAACGGTGGGTCTGGCGGTCATGGAAGGCTCTCCTGCAACCGCCCTTCCCTGTCATACTGCCCGGGAATTGTCCAGTTGAGCCACGGCATCTGCCAGCGTATGCAGGGCCTTTGTGCAAATGCGCGCGCCCCGGCCATCGAAAGACCCAGATATGCAAGACCTGCTTCCACCAGACCTGGACCGGATTGCCGCGCTGGTGGCCGCAGCCATCGCGCAATTGCCGGAGCCGTTTCGGGCAGAGGCCGGAAAAGTCGTGCTGCGGGTCGAGGATTTTCCCGAGGATGCGCTGTGGCAAGATATGGGCTGCGCGACGCCCTACGAGTTGACGGGGCTTTACGAAGGTGTGCCGCTGACAGAGAAATCCTTTTCCGATCAACCGCTTCAGCCCGATGTGATCTGGCTGTTCCGCAGGCCGATCCTGGAGGAATGGCTGGATCGCGGCGACATAGGCTTGGGCGATCTGGTGGCGCATGTCTATGTGCATGAATTGGCGCATCATTTCGGCTGGTCGGATGATGAGATTGCCGCGATTGATCCCTGGTGGGAATGACTTCGCCCCGCCGAAATCCGCACAGCGCGGGATAAGCTGTTGGCGTTGATGCCTCGCGCCATTAAGATGATGCCAAACGGCAAGCACAATCAGTGCGGTTCCGGGATGGAGAAAGCAGAATGCCAGGAAAACTGAACCTTTTGAATGCAGCGGTGGTTGCGGCGGCCTTGGGCCTTGCCGCGCCCGTGATGGCGGGGCCGGTTGCGGACAAGGCTGCAGAGGTTGAAGCCGCGATGGCGGCGGGTGATTCTGCAGCGGCACTGACCGGCGCGTCCGATATCATGGCGCAGGTTTGGGATGCCACGCCCGATCTGGGCATCCGGCAATCGCTGTTGGTGACAGAGCCTGCGGCGGGTTACGGCATCTACAACCCGCGCCCGACGAACCAGTATAAATCCGGCGAGCCGGTCTACGTTTATGCGGAACCCTTTGGTTTTGCTTATGGTTCTCCGGGTGAGGGCCTGTCTGCCATCGGCTTTACGGTTGACCTGCGGGTGCTGAGCGAAAGCGGTGAGGTTCTGGCGGAAATGCCGGCGCTGGCCGACCTGAACCTGACCTCGCGCTATCAGAACCGCGAGTTTCAGGCCAATCTGACCTATACGCTTAGCGGTGTGGCGCCGGGGAAATATGTGCTGGAAACCACCCTGCATGACAAGAACTCTGCCAAGACCGGTACGTTCCAGACCACCATCGAGATTGTGGAATAAAGCTTTCTTTCAAAAGGTTGCCGGGCCATGACCGCCACCCAGACGCCGGTTTTGACGCTGACGCTGAACCCGGCGCTGGATATGGCCACGACGGTGGCGGCGGTGGTGCCGGACCAGAAACTGCGCTGTTCGGAACCGCTGCTGGACCCCGGCGGCGGTGGGCTGAACGTCAGCCGCGCCATCGCC
Source organism: uncultured Pseudorhodobacter sp. (assembly GCA_945957495.1). Classification (GTDB taxonomy): domain Bacteria; phylum Pseudomonadota; class Alphaproteobacteria; order Rhodobacterales; family Rhodobacteraceae; genus Cypionkella. The sequence goes on from CAMFLG010000210.1 coordinate 4,722, forward strand.
GCACTGGGTGGGGAAAGCCTTGCTCTGGTGGCTTTGGGCGGGCTGACAGGGGATCGTCTGGCAGGGTTGATCCGCCGGGAATCCGTGCCTTTTCTTGCACTTACCGCCCCTGGGGAGACGCGGCAAAGCCTGACGGTGACGGATGCGTCCACGGGGCAGCAGTACCGGTTCATGTTGCCGGGGCCGGTTTGGAGCGAGACGGATCAGGACCGGGTGTTTCTGCTGTTGCGGGCCAGTGCGCGGCAGGGGGCGATCGGGGTGATTTCGGGCAGCCAGCCGCCCGGCGTGCCGGTGGATTTTCCCGCCCGTCTGGCGCGGTCAATGCCGGGGCTGAACGTGGTGCTGGACACCTCTGGTGCACCCCTGCGCGAGGCGATTGCCGACCCGATTCCGGGGCTCGCGGTGCTGCGGATGGACGATGAAGAGGCCGAGGCCTGCGCCGGGCGCAAGTTGGAAACCCGGGCACAAAGTGCCGATTTCGCATCCGAACTTGTTCTAAAAGGCGTGGCAAAACAAGTGATTATCGCGCGTGGCGCCGATGGGTCTGTGATGGCAGAGGCCGGTCGGCGGCTGTTTGCCAAGGCGGCAAAGGTGCGGCTGGTCAGCCGGGTGGGCGCGGGCGACAGCTTTGTCGCAGGCTACGTTCTGGCAACGGCGCGGGGGCAGGATTCGGCGGCGGCATTGGCTTATGGCGCGGCGGCGGCCAGTGCGGCGGTGACGACGGATGCGACGCAATTGTGCCATCTGGCCGATGTTGAACGCCTGCTGCCGGAATGCGTGGTTTCGGCCATTTAGGCCGGAAATCGACGTATGTTTTGCGTATGCCTGACGTATGCCAAACGTATGCCTGACAGGCATACGTTGCGCAGGACGGGCCGCGCGGCGAATTCAGCCCCTTGGCGCGAACAGGATCACCGCCGCCCCCGCCAAGGCCAGCCCTGCCCCCGCCAGATCGGCCCAATCGGGCCGCGCCCCTTCCACCAGCCACAGCCAGATCAGCGAGGCCGCGATATAGACCCCGCCATAGGCGGCATAGCTGCGCCCGGCCAGCGGCGGCGGTGTCAGTGCCAGCGCATAGGCAAACCCCGCCAAGGCCAGCGCGCCGGGGATCAGCAAATACGCGGAGGCCCCGCGCCACCAACTCCAGACCGCAAAGCAGCCGATAATTTCAAGCAGCGCAGCAAGGCCGTAAAGCGGCATTCAGAACGAAACCTCTGCCAGCGTGGCGCGGTGATCTGACGGCCAGGGCGTAACCTTGATGTCAGAGCGCGGGCCATCCTCGCCCACGATGGCCGCATCGGTGACGGTCAGGCCCGGCCCGCGATCGGTGACGGACGAGAGCTGGAACCGGCTGTC
>CAMFLG010000211.1 GCA_945957495.1 uncultured Pseudorhodobacter sp.
GACACGTTGGAAACCCCGGAATATGACGCCTATGATCCGTCGATCAAGGTGCCTTACGATCCGGCACTGGCGGTGGAATTGCTGACAGCCTCGGGCTATTCCGTTGATAACCCGGTGAAATTCAAGATCCAGACCACAAAGGGCTTCAAGCCCAAGGATTACGAAATGATCCAGGCCATCGTGGGCATGTGGCGCAAGGTGGGCATCGAGGCCGAGATCGAGGTTTACGAGATCGCCAAGCATTACGAGCTGCGCGCGGCCGATCAGCTGGCACCGGCGGCCTTCTACAACTGGGGCAACTCGGTGGGCGATCCGACAACCTCGACCGGCTTTGCGATGTTCGGCCCCAGCCCGCATTCGGTGTGGGACGGCGCGGATCTGATCGAGATGATCGGCCCGCTGTGGGGCGAACCGGATGAGGCAAAACGCATCGCCGGATGGAAAGCCGTGGATGCGTTTATCGCCGAAAACGCGCTGGTGATCCCGCTGTTGCAATATGTGCAACCGATTCTGGCCGCACCCGGCGTGGTCGTGGTGCCGCACGCCTCGGGCGCGCTGCTGCCCGCGTTGATGACGCGCGCATAAGCTTCTGCGGCAGGACCGGGGGTTTCACACCCCCGGACCCCCGTGGAGTATTTCGGCCAGTATGAACGCCGCAAGCTGGGTTTGCGGTATGGAAGGCGGTCTGCAATGCAATTGCTTCGGTCGGTTCTGATCCGATTGGGCACGACGGCCATTACGCTGATCGGCGTGGCGGTGATTGTGTTTTTCGTCATCCGGGTGGTGCCCGGCAATCCGATTGCGATGATGCTGCCGCCCGGGGCGACCGAGGCGGATGTGGCGCGGCTGACCGCCCTTTACGGGTTGGACAAAAGCATCCCGCAGCAGTTTCTGATCTGGGTGTCGGGTGTGTTGCAGGGGGATTTCGGCACCTCGATCACCACCAAGCAGCCGGTGCTGGCGCTGATCCTCAGCCGCCTGCCCGCGACGCTGGAACTGTCGATCATGGCTTTGGTGATTGCGGTGGTCATTGGCGGCGGCATGGCGCTGACCGGCACGCGACTGCGCGGCACCAAGACAGAGGCGGTCATTGACGTATCGAACGGCATGGCGCTGTCGGTGCCGGATTTCCTGTGGGGGCTGTTCCTGATCCTGATCTTCGGGGTGCTGGTGCCGGTGTTCCACATCTCTGGCCGGGTGACGCCGTCGCTGCAACTGCCGTTTTCCACCAATTTCTACCTGTTCGAATCCGTCTTTCGCCTGCGCTTTGATCTGTGGCTGGACATCGTCAGCCACATGTTCATGCCCGCGCTGGCGCTGGCGATCCCGCTGGCCGCGATCATCGGCCAGTTGTTGAAGCAAAGTCTGAAAGAAACCATGCATCTGGATTATGTGACGCTGGCGCGCACCAAGGGCTATTCGGAAAACCACGTCATCCTGCGCGAGGCGCTGCCGAATGCGATCCTGCCGACGCTGACGCTGGTGGGGGTGCAGTTCACCTTTCTGATCGGCGGCACGGTGATTATCGAACGGCTGTTCAGTTATGAAGGTCTGGGCAATATGGCGATTGATGCGGTGATCAACCGCGACCTGCCGCTGATACAGGGCATCGTGATCCTGTTTGCGGTGATCTTTACGGCGGTCAATCTGGTGGTGGATCTGTGCTATGCCGCCCTGAACCCGAGGTTGCGTCATGCTTGATGGCCGCGCCGCATTGAAGCGACGGCTGCCGCCGCGCCTGTTGTTGTCATCAATCTGGCTGGGCCTGTTGGTGATCATGGCGGTTTTCGCGCCCTATCTGGCACCAAAAGACCCGCTGGCGCAGGATCTGATGCTGGGCCGCCTGCCGCCGTTCTGGGTGAAGGGGGCGGAACCGGGGTTCTTTCTGGGCACCGACAGTCTGGGCCGCGATGTGCTGAGCCGTATTCTTTACGGATCGCGGCTTGCGCTGATGGTGGCGCTGATCGCGGGCACGCTGACCTGCCTGATCGGGGCCACGCTGGGGTTGATGGCGGGCTATCTGCGCGGCTGGGTTGATCTGCTGATCAGCCGCGGCATTGATATCTGGATGGCCTTTCCGCCGGTGCTGTTTTCCATCCTGCTGATCGCGGTGCTGGGGCCGGGGATTTCCTCGATCATCATTGCGATTGTGGTGATCGACTGGACCCGCTTTGCCCGGGTGATCCGGGCAGAGGCGATGGCGCAGGGCGCGATGGATTATGTGGCCTCGGCGCAGGTTTCGGGGCGTGGCCGGCTGTCCACCATGGTGGCGGAAATCCTGCCGAACGTGTTGCCCACCATCGTGGTTCTGCTGACGCTGGAAATGGGCATTGCCGTGATTGTCGAGGCGATCCTGTCTTTCGTGAACCTGTCGATCTCGACCGATGATCCAACCTGGGGCGGCATGATTTCGGAAGGCCGCACGAGCATTCATCAGGCGTGGTGGGTGTTGGTGTTCCCGCTGATCACGTTGTTCCTGACCGTTCTAAGCTTTTCGCAATTGGGCGAAGGGTTGAAGGACCGCTATGACCCGGTGCTGCGATGAGCTATCTGTCGATAAAGGGGTTGTCGGCCCGGCTGAAAGGCACGCCGCACCGCATTTTGCGCGATGTCTCGCTAGAGGTGTCGGCGGGCGAGGTGCGTGGGCTGGTCGGTGAAAGCGGCGCGGGCAAGTCGATGATCGGCAAGGCGATTTTGGGCACATTGCCGGAATCGGTTGAAATCAGCGGCAGTTCGATCCTGCTGGATGGCACCGATTTGATGGGCCTTTCCGCGAAAGAACGCCGCCGCCGCATTGGCGCCAGTTGCGCCCTTATCCCGCAAGACCCGCTGACGGCGCTGAACCCCTCGCGCCGGATCGGCGGGCAGATCACCGACCGGCTGGTGGATATTCTGGGCTGGACCCGCGCCGATGCCGAGGCGCGGGCGCGCGAATTGCTGGCAGAGGTGCAGATCCCCGATCCCGAACGGGTGATGCGGTCTTATCCGCATGAATTGTCGGGCGGCATGCGCCAGCGCATCCTGATCGCCTCGGCCTTCGCGGCCGAACCCAAACTGATCGTCGCGGACGAGCCGACGACGGCGCTGGATGTGACGGTGCAAAAGCAGATCCTGAAGCTGATCGCGGCGATGCAGGCACGTCATGGCACGGCGCTGTTGTTTGTGACGCATGATCTGGGCGTGGTCAGCAAGGTCTGCCAAAGCCTTTCGGTGCTGTATGGTGGTCTGGTGGTTGAAGATACCACGGTGCGCGATTTCTTCCGCGCCCCGGCGCATCCCTATTCGCGCGCGCTGCTGGCAGCGACGCCGAAATACTCCGACCCCGACGGCAGCCTGACCCCGGTGCCCGAAGAGGTGATCCGCAACGTGCAGGCGCAAGTCAGTGCCGCAGACAGGGGGGTGGCGCATGGCTGACCTTTACCAGATCGAAAACCTGCGCCTGTCACTGCCGGATATGACGAAAAAGCCGCTGCTGGGCCCCGCCCCGCGCATCGAAATTCTGAAGGGGCTGAATTTCTCGATCCCCAAGGGCGAGATTCTGGGCATCGTCGGTGGTTCGGGTTCGGGCAAATCCACGTTGGGCCGTGCCATGGCGCGGCTGCTGGAGCCCACCGGCGGCAGCATCCGCTTTGATGGGCAAGACATCACCCATATGACCGAGGATCAGTTGCGCCCGTTGCGCCGCCGGTTTCAGATGATCTTTCAAGATCCGATGTCCTCGCTGAACCCGCGCCACCGCGTCGGGCAGATCATCGCGGCCCCCTTGCAGTTGCACGGCTTTGACCGCCCCGCCGACCGCGCGTTGGAGGCGTTGGATCACGTTGGTCTGCCGCGCAGTTTCGCGCGGCGCTATCCGCATGAATTGTCAGGCGGTCAGCGGCAGCGCGTGGGCATCGCCCGCGCCATCGCGCTGCGGCCGGATTTCATTCTGGCGGATGAGATCGTTTCCGGCCTTGATGTCTCCAGTCAGGCGCAGGTGCTGAACCTGCTGGACTCGCTGGTGAAAGACCTTGGCCTGACGCTCGCCTTCATCAGCCATGACCTGTCGGTGATCCGCCGCCTTTGCGCCCGGGTTCTGGTGCTGCATCATGGCGTGATCGTCGAGGCGGCAGAAACCGCACGGCTGTTTGCAGCCCCCGAGGCCGACTATACCCGCGACTTGCTGGAGGCGATCCCCCTGCCCGACCCGGATCAGGTCTGGGCCTGAGCCTTGCTTGACCCTGCCCGCGCGCCGTGTCTAATCTGCTGACAAAGCAGGAGGAACGCATGCTCAAGGGAATTGATCACCGGCTGAATGCCGAAGTGCTGGGATGTCTGCGCGGCATGGGGCATGGCGATACGCTTATCCTGACCGACGTGAACTTTCCCGCCGAGTCGCTGGCCAAGCAATCGGTGCTGGGCAAGCTCTTGCGGATGGAAAACCTGACCCTGCCCGCCGCGATGGATGCAGTGCTGTCAGTGCTGCCGCTGGATACGTTCGTGGATGATTTTGCCGCAACGATGCAGGTGGTTGGCGCCCCGGATCAGGTCTTGCCGGTGCATATCGAAATGCAGGCCGCCATTGATCGCGCCGAGGGCCGCCCGCGCCCGATGCAACGGGTGGATCGGTTCGGGTTTTACGATCTGACCAAGGGCGCATTCGCGGTGATCCAGACCGGAGAGCGCAGGCTATATGGCAACATCATGCTGCGCAAAGGCATCATCCGGCCCGAGGAGCAGTGATGAAACCCATTGTGATCCTTGGCATTTTCGTCGCCGATACCAGCTATCGCGCCGAACGCCTGCCCAAGATGGGCGAGACGATTCTGGGCACCTCTTTCGTGCTGGGGCCGGGAGGAAAAGGATCGAACCAATCCGTCGCCGCTGCCATGGCGGGGGGGCGCGTGCATTTCATCTCGCGCCTTGGACGCGATGCCTTTGCCGATATTGCCCATGCCACCTGGGCGCGCGCGGGCGTGCATCCTGAAATCATCGAAGACCTTGACAGCTATACCGGGGCTGCGCTGATCTTCATCGAAAATGCCACCGGGAACAACGCCATCATCGTTGCAAACGGGGCGGCGGGCCGGGTTTCGGCGGCGGATGCCGAGGCGAATGCCGATCTGATCCGCAGTGCCGCGGTGTTTGTCACCCAGCTTGAACAGCCGATCGCCGCGGCCAAACGTGGCCTTGAAATCGCCCGCGCGGCAGGCGTGACCACCATCCTGAACCCCGCCCCTGCCGCCACGCTGGACGACGATATTCTGGCCTTGTGCGACTACCTCACCCCGAATGAGACAGAGACAGAGGCGCTGACCGGCGTGCCTGTCACTTCTGTGGCCGAGGCCGATCTGGCCGCCGCCGCCCTTTTGGCGCGGGGTGTGGGTGCGGTCGTGATCACGCTGGGCGAAAATGGCGTCTATTACAAAGACCGCTTCCGCGCCCTGCATCAGCCGGTAATCTCTGCCGGTGCTGTGGTGGAAACCACCGGCGCGGGCGATGCGTTCAACGGCGGCTTTGCGGTGGCGCTGTCGGAAGGTCAGGATATTGCGGCGGCGCTGCGCTTTGGCTGTGCGACGGCAGGCATTTCCGTGACCCGCCCCGGCACGGCCCCTTCGATGCCGTCGCGCGCCGAGATTGAGGCTTTGCTGGCAAAACCCTGACGGCAGATCGCAGGGTAAGGCGAGCCAAGGTTCTTTCCAATCGCGCCCGCCCGCCCTATAACCCCGCCATATTCAAGGGGACCATGCCCATGCGCAGCGCCGAGATCATTCGCAACACCAACGAAACCGCCATCACCGTTGCGGTCAATCTGGACGGCAGCGGCAAATCCGATTGCCACACCGGCGTCGGGTTCTTTGATCACATGCTGGACCAGCTGGCGCGGCATTCCCTGATCGACATTTCCGTTCAGGCCAAAGGCGATCTGCACATCGACGATCACCACACGGTCGAGGATTGCGGCATCGCGCTGGGTCAGGCGCTGACCCGCGCTCTGGGCGACAAGAAGGGCATCCGCCGCTCTGGCCAGTTCCGCCTGGCGATGGATGACACGCAGGTCGCTAGCGCGCTGGATCTGTCGGCGCGGCCT
>CAMFLG010000212.1 GCA_945957495.1 uncultured Pseudorhodobacter sp.
GCAGCGTCAGATGTGTATAAGAGACAGCCGAAATACCGCGCCGACCCCAACTCGCCCAGTTGCTCAGACTTGGGAACCAGCGTGACCTTGGGTTCGCCTGCCCGCTTGCGCGCTTCGGCCCACCGCTCCAACCCTTCGTATTGCCGGGGGCTGTGCGCCGCGACATAGCGCCCGGACTGGCGCCAGTCGCAGTCGATGCCGTTGTCGCGGATCAGGGCTTCGGCAAAGGCCAAGGCGGCATAGCCTTCATCCCGGATCCGCTTGGCCAGATCGGCCCCGTGCAGGGCTGTCAACTTGCCCAGTTCCGGCTTGATCGACGGCGAGACTTGGCCCCCGTTGCGCGTCGAACACCCCGCGCCAATCGGCCCACGGTCAAGAACCAGCACCGACCGCCCCGCGCGCGCCACTTCGATCGCTGCCGACAGACCCGTATAGCCAGAGCCGACCACCACAACGTCCGCGGAACGGGGCAGCGCGCTTGCAGGCCCGTTTGAAAGCGGCGCAGCCTCCAACCAATAGGGTTTCGCCAGCGTGTTTGCGAAGGGTTGCAAAGACATTGCGTTCCAGCTCGGATTCGTAAGCTAGTGGATTGAAAGGGCCTCAACGCCCATTTTCCCAATCATTGCCGAAGTCACGCAGATTCGTAAACAGGGAACTTTTTTCGCGCTAAGAGAAATTCGCTCCGGACGCTCTATGCGCCTGCAACTGCCTCATGGCATCACCAAAAGACGGCATGACCCAAAGGTGTGTGGCTTTGTGCAAGGCGTTCGGCGCTGCGGCCAAGGCTCGCGTCACGATTCAGAGTGTTTGTCCGGGCTTTGGCCTTGCCTGCATCTGTCCGGTTTTCGACAGCAAGACGGCAATCGGTCTGGCCTCGGGAAAGCCCGACAGAACAATGACCAGAACCGCAGTGATCGGAACTGAAACGATCGCGCCGGGAATCCCCCACAGGCTGGTCCAGACCGTCAGGCTGATCAGGATCGCATAGGGGCTAAGGTCCAGCGACGTGCCCATCACCTGCGGTTCAACAATATTGCCCAGAAAGAACTGCGCCGCACTCAGCGCCAGAACCAGCATCAATACTGTATCAAACTGTCCGAACTGTACCACGGCAAGCGTAGCCGGCAGGATGACCCCAATCCAAGATCCGATGTAAGGAATGTAATTCAGGAAGGCGATCACAATGGCCCAAAGCATCGCAAACTCCAACCCGAAGGCCAGCATGATGACAAGGCAGACCAGACCAAGCACGATGTTGATCATCGTCTTGACCGCCAGATAGCGCCCCACACGGGCGTTGATGTCGGTGATGATATTGCGCGTCAGCGCGACGCGATCCGGGTCAGTCGAGATGGCGTCAAGCTTTCGGTCAAACGAACGCCGCTCCAGAAGCATGAAGATGACGTTCAACAGCACAAAGATCAGCCCACCAAGCAGGGCCGCCGACGAAAAAAGCCCGCTGCGCAGCAAGCTTTGCAAATTGACCTGCCCCAGCACATCGCGCCGCAGGGTTTCCCATGTCAATTCCTTGGCGAAACCGAAATATGTCGCCGCTGATTGAATCATGCTTAGCAACTGGCCCTGAAATTCCGGGGCGCGGGCGGCAAAGGCAAGCATGTTCGCGGTGAACAGAATCACCATCTGGAACATGACATAGCCAATCAAAAGCGCAGAGGCCAAATACCGCAGGCTGGGGGGAATAAGCTTACCCACAACCGGAATCGTACCGATCATCCGGGATACGCCTGCCACGACATACGACAGCATCAGCGCAAGCACCATCGGCACCAGCACCGATGCCCCGATATGCAGAACCCAGCCGATCATGATGGCAAGGGTTGCGGAATAGACGACAGTTTGCAGTCTGACGGGGGCAGCCTTAGTCTCGGCACCGCGCGGGACGCTTTCGCTTTGGCTGTCGGTCATAGTGGCTTCCCTCAAGTGCTGGCTCAATCGTTCGTCGCGACATTTGCGGCAAACCGGTATCTTTCCAGACAAACACCGTCCAGCGGCAAATTACCATGCCCAATACAGCGCGACTGTGACATGATGCGCGCTGGACCGCGCCCAAAAAACCAGCAGGCCGCGCGGAAATTTCTAGTGATTCCCTTTGATAGGCGCTACCAAATCGGAACTATCAGACTTTGACCCCCGATTTTGACCCAAGGAAAGCGGACAGGCCACGCCATGAGATACATGATCGCGCAAAGCGCAAAGGCGGCGTCTGCCGCGCTTGCAGAAGAGCCGGGAAATGCCCGTGTGCTGGCTGGTGGAACCGATCTTTTGGTGCAGATGAAGGCCGGAAATCTGCGTGTCGATCTTGTTGTCGATATCAAGAAGATTCCCGGAATTCGCAGCATCACCGCAGAGGCCGGTGGTCTGCGCATCGGTGCGGCGGTTGCAGGATCTGAACTGGGCGAACATGCCGGGGTTTGTGCGATGGGGCCGGGCGTGGTCGAGGCTGCGCGCCTCATCGGATCAACCCAGGTGCAGGGCCGCTGCACCATGGTCGGCAACCTGTGCAACGGATCGCCCGCCGGGGATTCAGTGCCCGCGCTGGTGGCCGCCGCTGCGGTTGTGCGCGTCGAAGGCCCGGAAGGCAGCCGCGATTGCCCGGTGCTGGACATCCCGGCAGGCCCGGGGCGGACCACGCTGAAGAAAGGCGAAATCATCACCTCGGTATTTCTGCCCGCCCGCCCGGAACGGTCTGGCGATGCCTACCTACGCTTCATTCCGCGCACCGAAATGGACATCGCCGTCGCCTCGGCGGCGGTCAACCTGACGCTGGATGCGGGTGGAACCGTCACGGCGGCGCGCGTGGCCTTGGGGGCAGTTGCGCCTAAGGTGGTGCTGGTCGATGCGGCTGCCCGCGCGATCATCGGCACAAAGCTTGACGATGCCGCGCTGGCCGCCCTTGCCGCCGCCTGCGAAGCCGCCTGCACCCCGATTGACGACAAACGCGGCACCATTGCGTTCCGCACCAGCACGGCAGGCGTCCTTGCCCGCCGTGCCGCCCAAATTGCCTATGCCCGCGCCGGAGGTTCCAAATGAAGTCGCTTCACGTTTCCACCACGATCAACGGCGACCCTGTTGAGTTCATCTGCGATCCGGACGAGCCGCTGCTGGACGTGCTGCGCAACCGCCTGCACCTGACCGGCGCCAAAGAGGGTTGCGGCACCGGCGATTGCGGCGCCTGTTCCGTCACGGTGAATGGCCGTCTGGTCTGTTCCTGCCTTGTGCTGGGGGCCGAAGTTGACGGCGCCGTGATCACCACGATCGAAGGCATGGCCGACGGCGACCAACTGCACCCGCTGCAGCGCGCCTTCATCGACGGCGCGGCGTTCCAGTGCGGGGTTTGCACGCCCGGCATTCTGGTGGCGGCCAAGGCCCTGCTGGAAAAGAACCCCGATCCGACCGATGAAGAGGTGCGCTACTGGCTGGCCGGAAACCTGTGCCGCTGCACCGGGTATGACAAGATCATCGCCGCCGTGCAGGTGGCTGCTGCCGAAATGAGGGGGGCGTAACATGGCCTTGGACGAAGCAAAGCGCAATTTCCGCTATGTCGGCAGCCGCCCGAACCGCCCCGATGGCGTGGATAAGGTGACGGGCCGGGCGCAGTATGGCGCCGACGCCACCGCACCGGGAATGTTGACGGCGGTGATCCTGCGCTCACCACATGCCCATGCCCGGATCAAATCCATCGACACCTCGGCGGCAGAGGCGATTCCGGGCGTGCGCGCCGTGATCACCGGCGCGGATTTTATGCGGTCGGACGATGATTTCCTGCGCGATGTGCAGGAAAACTGCATGGCGCGGGATGTGGCCTTGTATGATGGCCATGCCGTTGCTGCCGTTGCCGCAACAACGCCCGCCATTGCCAAGGCGGCGCTGCGGGCCATCGTGGTGGATTACGAGGTGCTGCCGCATGTCACCGACGTGGATGCCGCGATGCAGCCCGGCGCGCCGGTGGTTCTGGCCGGGCGCGCGCTGGAAAACGTGCCTGCGGGCATGTCGGAAAACGTCACCCACAGCTGCGAATTTGGGCATGGCGATCTGACGGCCGGGTTTGCCAAGGCCGATCTGGTCATCGAGCGGTCGTTCAAGACCGCCGCCACGCATCAGGGCTATATCGAGCCGCATGCCTGCCTTGCCTCGGCCACAGCAGATGGCAAGGCCGATCTGTGGTGCTGCACGCAGGGGCATTTCTTTGTGCGCACGCTCTGTTCGGCAATGCTGGGCATGGAGGCGAGCCAGCTGCGCGTCACCGCCTCGGAAATCGGCGGCGGCTTTGGCGGCAAGACCACCGTGTTCATCGAACCGGTTGCGCTGGCGCTCAGCCGCAAATCGGGCCGTCCGGTAAAGCTCGTGATGACCCGGGACGAGGTGTTCCGCGCCACCGGGCCGACGATTTCGTCGTCGATGGACATCAAGATCGGCATGACCAAAGACGGCCGCATCACGGCGGGCGAGGCGACGTTGCGCTATTCCGGCGGGGCCTTTCCGAATGCCACGGTGGACATGGGCGCGCAGGCCGGGTTCGCCGCCTATGATCTGGAAGCCGTGCGCACCCATGGCTGGAACGTGCTGACCAACCGCCCGAAAGAGGCCGCTTACCGCGCGCCCGGGGCGCCGCAGGCGATCTATGCGGTGGAAAGCGTGGTGGACGAACTTTGCCAGAAGCTGGGTCTTGATCCGCTGACGGTGCGGCTGAAAAACGCAGCCCGGAAAGGCACGCTGTCGTCCTACGGCCCGACCTTCAACGAAATCGGCCTTGTGGCCACGCTGGAAGCCGCCAAGGCGCATCCGCATTACACTGCCCCCTTGGGCCCGAACCAGGGGCGCGGCCTGTCCTGCGGATTCTGGTTCAACTTTGGCGGCAACACCTGCGTGTCGCTGAACATCAACACCGATGGCACCGTCGGCGTGACCGAAGGCAACCCGGATATCGGCGGCAGCCGCGCCTCGATCAGCCTGATGGCGGCGGAAGAGCTGGGCATCCCATACGAAAACATCCGCACCATCGTCGCCGACACCAACTCGCTGGGCTACAATGACGTGACCGACGGCAGCCGCGTGACCTTCGCGGTGGGTCTGGCCACGATCAAGGCGGCGCGGGATGCGATCAACAAGATGAAATCGCGCGCGGCGCAGGTCTGGGGCATTGATGCCGACGCGGTGGAATGGGTGGACGGCGCGGCGGTTCCTGCGGGCGCGAACGCAGGCAAATTCCCGCCGCTGACGCTGGCCGATATTGCGGCGAACTCGCCGCAAACCGGCGGGCCGATTGCGGGCCATCATGAGGTGAACGTCGATGGCGCGGGCGTCAGCTTTGGCGTGCATCTGGTCGATGTCGAGGTTGATCCCGAAACCGGCTTCACCAAGATCCTGCGCTACACGATCTTCCAAGATGCCGGTAAGGCCGTGCATCCGGACTACGTTGAAGGTCAAATGCAGGGCGGCGCGGTGCAAGGCATCGGCTGGGCGCTGAACGAGGAATACATCTACGGCAAGGACGGGCGGCTGCAGAACCCGGGCTTCCTGGATTACCGGATTCCCGTGGCCAGCGATTTGCCCAGCATCGAGACGGTCATTCTGGAAATCCCGAACCCGGGTCACCCCTACGGCGTGCGCGGCGTCGGTGAAACGCCGATCGTGCCGCCGCTTGCCGCGCTTGCCAACGCGGTGTCGCGGGCGGCAGGGGTGCGGATGACCGAACTGCCGATGTCGCCGCCCCGGATCTTGGCGGCGCTGAAAGGCTAAGCCCGGATGCGGCACCTTGCCCGCAGATCAACGACCGTCGGTCTGGCGCCGGAGTTTTCGAAAACTCCGGACCGGAGCCTTCGAAGACTCCGCGCCGATTTCTTCGAAGAAATCGGGGCCGCCAACTGCTGTCGGGGGGCTTGGCATGGTTAAGGTCAAGCTTTGGGGCACCCTGCGCCAAATGACCGACGGCCAGTCCGAAGTGGAGGTCGAGGCAAAGACCTTCAAACAGGTTCTGGACCTGTCTCTTATACACATCTGACGCTGCCGACGACTAGTCGAGTGGAGAGGGGGG
>CAMFLG010000213.1 GCA_945957495.1 uncultured Pseudorhodobacter sp.
GTCATGGACTTGGCCGTTGGTATCATCATCGGTGCCGCCTTCACCGCCATTGTGAACAGCATGGTGAATGATCTGATCAACCCGATCATTGGGGCAATCATCGGGGGACTGGATTTCTCGGGCCTTTATGTGGTGCTGCGCGGGACGGTTGCGGAGGGAACCAGTCTGGCTGCGGCCCGCGAGTCTGGTGCGGCGGTGTTTGCCTATGGGTCGTTCCTGTCGGCTGTGATCAATTTCCTGATCATCGCCTGGGTGGTGTTCCTGCTGGTCAAGGCGGTGAACAAGGCGCGGGATGCTGCCATCAAGAAAGCCCCGGCCGCGCCGGTGGCTCCGCCCGGCCCGACCGAGGTAGATCTGCTGAAAGACATTCTGGCGACGTTGAAGAAGTAACGCCGGAGTTCAGAAAAAAGGCCCCCGGTGCGATCCGGGGGCCTTTTGCGTTCAGGCCATGCGGGCGGGGCGGACGCGCAGATATGTCCACCAGAGGCGATACAGCGTCAGCGCGGCCAAGGGCGCGAAGTGGATGGCGGGGGCCATCCAGCCGTTCCAGTCGTGAAGGCTGGCCCAATGCAGCAGCGTCAGCACAGCGGCGGCATAGGTCCAGCGTTGCAGTGGTTTCCACCAGGTTCCCAGCTTGCGCACCGCGTAGTCCATCGAGGTGGCCGCCAGCGGGATGAAGATCGCAAAGGCCAGCCAACCTGTGAGAATATCGAACTGCGTCGCCTCGGCCAGGATGCGATCCAGGCTTTCGCCCATGACATAGGCCAGGGTGTGAACGGCGGCATAGGCAAAGGCCGCCACGCCGAAGTAGCGACGGTTGGCGCGCAGCCAGCGGGCAAAGCGGCTGCCCTTGGTCAGCATCATCAGCGGCGTTGCCATCATCGAAATGATCATGAAACGGGCGGCAAATTCGCCAGAGCCATGCAACACTCCGCGCAGGGCACGGGCATCATCTGCAAAGAACGGGGAGATCATGGCGAGGGCGGGCAGGGCCAGCACAAGCCACAGCCAGTAGGGCGAGAGTTTCTTCAGCATATCAATCTCGATGTTGTTATGAGCTTGATACGCGCGGGCGGCGGGGTTCCGTCGCAGGATCATCGCGCCGAAAGGAAAATCGCCCCAGAGCGGGGCGATTTTCGGTTCAGGGCAGTGTTCAGATGTTCAGCGCGTCAGCCGCCGAAATGGTCGGCAGGCCAAGGGCGGCACCGACGGCAGCGTAGGTCAGCTTGCCAGCGTGGGTGTTCAGGCCCGCCAGCAGATGCTTGTCCTCGGCGCAGGCGCGTTTCCAGCCCTTGTTGGCCAAGGCCAGCATGAAGGGCATGGTCGCGTTGCCAAGCGCCAACGTCGAGGTGCGGGCGACGGCGCCGGGCATGTTGGCGACGCAGTAATGCATGATGCCGTCCACCTCATAGATCGGATCCTGATGCGTCGTGGCACGCGAGGTTTCAAAGCAACCGCCCTGGTCGATGGCCACATCGACAAGGGCTGCACCCGGCTTCAATTCCTTCAGTTGTGCCTTCGAGATCAATTTCGGGGCTGCGGCCCCGGGGATCAGCACGGCGCCGATGATCATGTCGGCCTGACGGGCCAGATCCATCGTGGTTGCCGCATCGGAATAGGCACATTTGAACTGGCCACCGAAAACGTCATCCAGATAGCGCAGGCGGTTCACCGAACGGTCAAGCACGGTCACATCCGCGCCCATACCTGCGGCGATCTTGGCGGCATGGGTGCCGACAACGCCGCCGCCGATGACCAGAACCTTGGCGGGCAGCACACCGGGCACACCGCCCAACAGTACGCCACGGCCACCATTGGCCTTTTGCAGCGTCCACGCCCCAACTTGCGGCGCAAGCCGACCGGCAACCTCTGACATCGGCGCCAAAAGCGGCAGGCCGCCACGGTCGTCGGTGACGGTTTCATAGGCAATGGCGGTGACGCCGGATTTCAGCAGATCGGCGGTCTGTTCCGGATCGGGCGCAAGGTGCAGGTAGGTGAACAGCAGCTGACCTTCGCGCAGGCGGGCGCGTTCTACCGGCTGCGGTTCTTTCACCTTCACGATCATTTCGGACTTGGCGAAGACCTCTTCGGCGGTAGCGATGATCTTGGCGCCAGCGGCGACATAGTCGGCATCGCTGAAGCCTGCACCGACACCGGCATTGGTTTCGATCATCACGTCATGGCCAGCGTTCACAGCCTCACGCGCGGCGTTCGGCGTCATGCCGACACGGAATTCCTGCGGCTTGATTTCCTTCGGGCAACCGATTTTCATAGCTCTCTCCCTGTTGGACAAATTGTCCCTGTGCTTCAGCGTCGCGCAAAATCGTTGCAGATGCTTTGAAACTTTTCTGGCCCTGACGCCGAATTGTGATAGATTCTTCGCTGAATTCGCCAATTCAGGAAAGAAATTCAAATGACGCCGGAACTGGATGCAACTGACCGCCGTATCCTTGGGGTTTTGCAGAAGGAAGGGCGCATCACCAATGCAGAGTTGTCCGAGCGGGTGAACCTGTCACCTTCGGCCTGTCATCGCCGGGTGCAGTTGCTGGAAGAGGCGGGGTATATCGCGGGCTATGTGGCCTTGCTGGATGCGCGCAAGATGGGGCGGCCCACGACGGTGTTCGTCGAGATCACCCTGCAAAGCCAGGCCGAGGATCTGCTGGACGCGTTCGAGCGCGAGGTGGCCAAGGTGCCGGACATTCTGGAATGTCACCTGATGGCGGGGACGGCGGATTATCTGATCAAGATCATGGCCGAGGATACCGAGGATTTCGCCCGCATCCATCGCCGCTTTCTAAGCCGCCTGCCGGGGGTGCGGCAGATGCAGTCAAGCTTCGCGCTGCGCACGGTGGTCAAGACGACGGCGCTGGCGGTGTGATGCCGTCATCCGTCTGTTACATATGTTCGATATTTCTCGAACTATGGATATATCGCATGCCCTGACCGCCTTTGATGCGCTTGGCCAACCGACACGGTTGGCGGTGTTCCGCTTGCTGGTGCAGGCCGGGCCAGAGGGTGTGTCGGCGGGTGATATCGCGGTGCGGCTGGATGTGCGGCAAAACACGCTTTCGACGCATCTGGGGGTTCTGGTGGCGGCTGGGCTGGTCACGGCACAGCGCAAGGGCCGCTCGATCCGCTATTTCGCAAATCTGACCGCTTTGCGGGAGTTGGTCGGCTGGCTGTTGCAGGATTGCTGTGGCGGCAAGCCGGAAGCATGCAAGCCGATCCTTGATCTGATCATCTGTAGCTGCTGAGGACTATCATGGAAACAAAGCCTTTCAACGTTCTGTTCCTGTGTACGGGCAATTCGGCCCGCTCTATTCTGGCAGAGGCGATCATGAATCGGGAGGGGCAAGGCCGGTTCGCCGCCTATTCCGCCGGGTCGCGGCCTGCCGGGCAACCCAACCCATTCGCGATCAGCCTTTTGCGGCGCGAGGGTTTTGACACGGAATTTGCCCGGTCGAAAAGCTGGGATGAATTCGCGGTTCCGGGGGCGCCCGTTCTGGATTTCGTCTTCACCGTTTGCGACAATGCAGCGGCAGAAGAGTGCCCATACTGGCCCGGTCAGCCGGTGTCGGCCCATTGGGGGTTGCCGGACCCTGCGGCAGCAGAGGGCAGTGATGCGGAAAAGGCCTTGGCGTTTGCAGCGGCCTATCGGGCGCTGACCCGGCGGATACAGGCCTTTGCGGCGCTTCCAATCGACACGCTGGACAAGATGACGCTGCAAAAGTGGCTGGTTGAGATCGGCAAGGACGAGGCATGACGGCGCGCAAACTGGCTGCAGAGGCGTTGGGCACCGGGCTGTTGGTTGCGGCTGTGGTGGGTTCTGGCATCATGGCAGATGGGCTGACCGACGACGTTGCATTGGCGCTTTTGGCCAATACGATTGCGACCGGGGCCGCCCTGATCATGCTGATCACCATTTTTGCCCCGGCTTCGGGCGCGCATTTCAACCCCATCGTCACGACGGTCTTTGCCCTGCGGCGCGAGATATCGCCGGGTTTGGCGGCGCGGTTCATTGTTGTGCAGTGCCTTGGCGGGATTCTGGGGGTGTGGGTGGCGCATGCCATGTTCGGTTTGCCGATCCTTCAGACCTCGACCCATATTCGCACCGGGGCAGGCCAGTGGGTTGCTGAAGCTGTCGCGTCCTTTGGGCTGATTCTGGCCATCTTGGGCGCGATCAATGCCAAGGCCAACGTGGCCGCAATGGTGGCGGCCTATATCACAGCGGCCTATTGGTTCACCGCTTCCACCAGTTTCGCCAACCCGGCGGTGGCGTTGGCGCGCAGCCTGACAGACACGTTTTCGGGTATCCGGCCGCAGGATGTGCCAGGGTTTGTAGGGGCAGAAGTCATCGGTGCCCTGGCGGCGCTGGTCCTGGCAGGATGGCTGTTTTCCGGACGGGTTCCGAAACCGGAGACGGTCAGCGCCTAACTGGTGCCTGCCTAGTCACTCTTTGCGAGGGGACAAGATTTGCCCAGACATTGAAGGTCTGCAGCACATGCGGGTCGAAAGAGTGGAGCAGCACCTTGTCCGGCAGGTTGGCGACCCGGGTTTCGCGCAGCAAGGGTTTGATCGGGTCGGGTGGGTCGCTGCCTTCGAGGATGCAATCGCGGCGCAAGTGGAACAGACCGGCGCGGCCGTCACGTTTCACAACCGCCCGTCTTTATGTGGCCAAGGACCGGCGGAAGGCGAACAGAGGACCGGCGCACCTGCTGATTTCGCCGCGGCCCCCGGGGTTGGCTGGCAAAGAAAAACCCCCGAACCTTGCGGACGGGGGTTGATCGGGTGGGCATCGCTGCCCCAGTGTCGCTAACGTCTAAAGACGATTAAAGACCGCCTTCACGCTGAAGCTTCTTGCGCGCAAGTTTCCTTGCACGGCGAACGGCTTCGGCTTGCTCGCGCGCTTTTTTGACGGAGGGTTTCTCGAAATGTTGCTTGAGCTTCATTTCGCGGAACACGCCTTCGCGCTGCAGCTTTTTCTTGAGGGCCCGAAGGGCCTGTTCGACGTTATTGTCGCGGACGCTGACCTGCATGTGGTTGTCACCACCTTCCTAAGTTAGAGTTGCACTGAATGTGCAGGCTCGCGGCGCATAGCAAAGCGGGGCGGCTTTGTCTACGGTGTGGGTGAAAGGCGGGTGAAATGGAGCAGGAAAACAGTATGGAACGGGCGAAAGACCGGATTCTGGACGCGGCTTTGCTGCATGCGCCGTTTGATGGCTGGTCTGAGGTGACGCTGGTGGCGGCGATTGCCGATTCGGGTGTGGCGGAGGCGCTGGGCCGGGCGCTGTATCCGCGCGGCGGCGTCGATCTGGCGGTGGCCTATCACCGGCGCGGCGATCAGGCGATGCGCGATGCGCTGGCGGCGCGCGATGTGGCGGCGCTGCGCATGCGGGAAAAGATCACGCTTGCCGTGCGACTGCGGCTTGAGGCAGCCGACAAAGAGCTGGTGCGGCGGGGATCGACGCTGTTCGGGATGCCGCAGCACGCGGCCGAGGGGGCGGGGCTGATCTGGGCCACGGCGGATGCGATCTGGCGCGCACTGGGGGACGAAAGCCGCGATCTGAACTGGTACACCAAGCGCGCCAGCCTTTCGGCGGTTTATGCCGCCACTGTGCTGTATTGGCTGGGCGATCACAGTGACGGTAATGCCGACAGTTGGGCCTTTCTGGACCGCCGCATTGAAAATGTGATGCAGTTCGAAAAGGCCAAGGCGGGGTTGCGGGAGAATCCGGTTGCAAAGGCGTTGATGAACGGGCCTTTGAAGTTTCTGGAAAAGCTGCGCGCACCGGTGCCCGCCGATGACCTGCCCGGGCAAACCCATAACTGAAAGGCAAAGGCGATGACGCTTTCAAGCATGATGCTGGCGATGGAAATCAGCGCGCCGGGCGGGCCGGATGTGTTGCAGCCGGTGTCGGTTCCGGTTCCGGTGCCCGGCCATGGCCATATCGTGGTTCGGCTGGCCTATGTCGGGGTGAACCGCCCCGATGCGTTGCAGCGCGCCGGGGCCTATGCGCCGCCGCCGTCCGCCTCGCCCCTGCCG
>CAMFLG010000214.1 GCA_945957495.1 uncultured Pseudorhodobacter sp.
CAGAGGATGCGGCAGATTGCAAAACCGGTCAGCGCGCCGCGTCATGTTCGGGGTCAGCGCCCGGCACGGGATCATAGCCCGATCCGCCCCAGGGGTGGCAGCGGCAGATGCGATGCGCGGCCAGATAGCTGCCCTTCACGGCGCCATGGCGTTCCAGCGCCTCTAGCGCATAAACCGAACAGGTGGGCTGAAACCGGCAGCCATTGCCGACCCAGGGGCTTAGAACCAGCCGATAGGCACGCACAGGCAGCGCGACGATCTGTGCCAGCGGGGTCATGGCCGCGCCTTGTGGACAGAGCGTAACGCAAAACCCAGGTCGGTCAGCATGTCCTGATAATCGCGGGAAACGGTGGCGTCGGGTTTGGCGACCAGCACATAATCCCAGCCGGGTTGCGCCATGGCGGGCAGGACTTCGCGTGCCAAGGCCCGCATGCGCCGCTTGGCACGATTGCGCGCCACGGCATTGCCGATCTTTTTCGAGGCGGTAAATCCGACGCGCACCAGCACCGTGCCATCCCCTCGCGCCCGGCCCTGCAGCATGAAGCTGCCCGTGCCCTGCCGCCTGCCCTGTGCGGTGCGCAGGAAATCCGGGCGATTGCGCAAGGTTTCAATCGCGCAAACGGAAACCGCCGGAGGCGCTTCGGACGCTTCGGCGGTGATGCCAATGTCCGATACCTTCGGCGGTGTCATTTCGTCACTCCATCAGCCCAAAAGGGCCAGAGAGATCAGGCTGACAGCTTTTTGCGGCCCTTGGCGCGGCGCGCAGCCAGCACAAGACGGCCGCCTTTGGTGGCCATGCGGGCGCGGAAGCCGTGACGGCGGGCGCGAACCAGGTTCGACGGTTGAAAAGTGCGCTTCATCGCGGTCTCCATCAGACAGTGCCCCGGACCCGAAGGATTCGAGGACATAAACTTGAAGCCCGTCCTTTAGGGGGGGATCGCCGACAAGTCAACGCAAGTCCTGCGAGAATTCTGCAACATTCGCTGATCAACCGTCCGCAAATGTTTCAGATCCGGGTGCATCCTTGCCGGAAAGCACACGCGCCATCAAGGCCGCGTGAAGCAACTGGCGCTTTGCGGCCAATCCGGCCCATGGTGGAGGCAGATGACAGGACCAATGATGACCCGCCCGAACGCCTTTGCCCGCAGACTGCCCTTTCTGCTGATTCTCGCCTGCGCTGCGGCGGGGGTGATCTTTTTGCGCGACAGGATCAGCTTTGACGCGCTGGCGCGGCACGGTGCCGAACTGCAGGCGTTCCGGGATGCCAATTACCTGTGGGCCAGCCTTGGCTTCATCGCCGTCTACATCGCCACGGTTGCCTTCAGCCTGCCCGGGGCGACCATTGTCACACTGGCCGGGGGCTTTCTGTTCGGGGTGTTTCCCGGGGTGATCTACAATGTGGGCGGCGCAACCGTCGGGGCCGCGTTGGTGTTTATGGCGGCGCGGGCGGGGTTTGGCACTGATCTGGCCGCAGGGGTGCAGACGCGGGGCGGCACAGCCGCGCGGATGCAGGTGGCCTTGCAGGAAAACCAATGGTCCGCCCTGCTGATCATGCGGTTCCTGCCGATCCTGCCGTTTTTTCTGGTCAACCTGATCGCCGCCTCTGTCGGGGTGCGGTTGCGTCCCTTTGTCATAACGACAATGCTGGGCATCATCCCGGCGAGCCTGGTCTTTACCTCGATCGGGGCGGGGCTTGGCGATGTGCTTGCGGCAGGCGAGGCGCCCGATCTGGGCATCATATTCACCCCGCCCATTTTGCTGCCCCTGCTGGGTCTGGCCGCATTGGCTGCCTTGCCAGTGCTGGTGAAGGTGTTGCGGGGCAAGGAGTTCTGAGGATGGAAAAGATCACCACGGACATCTGCATCATCGGCGCTGGGTCAGGTGGCCTGTCGGTGGCGGCCGGGGCGGCGCAGATGGGCGCGCGCGTTGTGCTGATCGAGGGGGGCGAGATGGGCGGCGATTGCCTGAACGCCGGCTGTGTGCCCTCCAAATCCCTGATCGCCGCCGCCAAACGGGCCGAGGTGCAGCGGAAGGGCGGCTTGGGCGTGGCGGGGCACGCCCCCGGGATTGATTTTGCCGCCGTCAAGGATGCCGTCGCCGCCACAATCGCCCGCATCGCGCCGGTGGACAGTCAAGAGCGGTTTGAAGGTTTCGGCGTTAGCGTGATCCGCGATTGGGCAAAGTTCGTCTCTCCGCGCGAAGTGCAGGCGGGTGGGCGCATCATCCGCGCCCGCCGCTTTGTCATCGCCACCGGGTCACGCCCGTTTGTGCCGGATGTGCCGGGGCTGGATGCGATTCCCTATCTGACCAACGAGACGATCTTCGCGCAGCGCGAGCGGCCAGAGCATCTGCTGATTCTGGGGGGCGGGCCGATCGGGATAGAAATGGCGCAGGCGCATCGGCGGCTGGGCTGCGCGGTGACGGTGATCCAGAAATCCACCATCCTGCCGCGCGACGATGCCGATGCGCGCGATGTGGTGCGCGCCGCCTTGCGGACAGAGGGGGTCGTCTTGCGCGAAGGCCGCACTGTGGTGAGGCTGCGCAAGCTGGGGTCGGGGATCGAGGCGGTTCTGGATGATGGCGAGGCGATCACAGCCTCGCATCTGCTGGTCGCTACTGGCCGCAAGGTGGCGCTGGAGGCGTTGGATCTGACGGCGGCTGGGGTGGCGCACAGCGCCAAAGGCGTCGCCGTGGGCCCCAACCTGCGCAGCAGCAACCGCCGCGTCTATGCGGTGGGCGATGCGGCGGGGGCAGAGCAATTCACCCATGTGGCAGGGGCGCATGCCGGGGTGGTGATCCGCCAGATGCTGTTCGGCCTGCCCGCCCGCGCCGAAACACGCGTGGTGCCGCGCGTCACCTACACCGACCCAGAACTGGCGCAGGTTGGCCTGACCGAGGCAGAGGCGCGTGCGGCACATGGCGACGCGCTGCAGGTGATCCGTCAGGACTTTGCCCACAACGACCGCGCCCAGACCGAAGGCGCGCCGGACGGGTTTCTGAAACTGATGCTGGTCAAATCCCGACCCATCGGCGTGACAATCGTAGGGCCACAGGCAGGAGAGCTGATCGGGCTTTGGGCCTTGATGATGCAGGCGAAAATCGGGCTTGCTACGCTTTCCGGCACCATCCTGCCCTACCCGACGCGGGCAGAGATTTCGAAACGCGCGGCAGGGGCCTATTTCTCTCCCAAACTCTTTGATAATGCTGGGGTGAAACGGATGGTTCGGATGGTGCAACGCCTGCTGCCGTGAGGTATTTTCAGGTCTTTGACCGCAAAGGAATTGAGCCGCAGCGATGAGGACGGCGTGACAGCAAGACCGACCGGATTTCTGAACACCCTGTCCGGGCGGTTCCTGATGCTGACCGTCGGCTTTGTCATGCTGGCCGAAGTGTTGATCTTCGTGCCCTCGATTGCGCGGTTCCGGGCGGATTTCCTGACGATGCGGCTGGAAAAGGCGCAGATCGCCTCGCTGGCGCAGCTTGCCGCCAATGACATGGTTACGCCAGAGCTGGAAAAGGAACTTCTGGCCAATGCCGAGGTGTATAACGTCGTGCTGCGGCGCGACCAGGTGCGGCAGTTGGTGCTGTCGTCGGAAATCCCCAAGCCCATCGCCAACACCTATGACCTGCGCGAGGCTGGCCCGTGGGAATTGATCCGTGACGCCTTTGCGGCCCTGCTGGACCCGAACGACCGTATCATCCGCGTCATCGGCTATCCGGTGCAGTCGGCGGGGCTTCTGATCGAAATCACCATGGATTCCGCGCCGCTGCGCACGGCGATGCTGGATTATGGCGGGCGCATCCTGCTGCTGTCGGCGCTGATTTCCGTTGTCACGGCGTTCCTTCTGTTTGTGGCAGTGCAGCGCCTGATCGTGTTGCCGATCCGCCGGGTGGTCAGCCATATGACCGCCTATGCCGAGGCGCCGGAAGACGCCCGCCGGGTGATCGCGCCAACCTCGCGGGTGGTCGAATTGCGCGACGCCGAAGAGGCGATGCAGTCGATGCAGACGCAGCTGACCGGATCGCTGCGGCAAAAGGAACGGCTGGCGCAACTGGGCGGGGCCGTGGCCAAGATCAGCCATGATCTGCGCAACATCCTGACCACGGCGCAACTCTTTGCCGACCGTATCGAAGGCAGCGCCGATCCGATGGTGGCGCGCGCGGCTCCGAAACTGGTCGGGTCCATCGCCCGCGCCGTGTCCTTGTGCGAATCCACGCTGGCCTTTGGCAAGGCAGAGGAGCCCAGCCCGCAGCTGCGTGAGGTCAATCTGGCCGCCCTTGCCGAAGAGGTGGCCGAAGGCGAAGGCATGGCTGCCGACAGCGTCGTCACCTGCCTGATCGAGGTGCCGGAAAACCTGAATGTCCGGGCCGACTATGAACAGTTGTTCCGGGTGCTGGCGAACCTGCTGCGCAACGCCCGACAGGCGATCGAAGCCACAGGCAAGGAAGGCAGCATCGAAATTTCCGCAGGCGAAACGGCGTCGGATTGGTGGATTCGCGTTGGCGATACCGGCCCCGGCCTGCCCGAACGCGCGCGCGAGCATCTGTTCGAGGCGTTTCAGGGCGGCGCGCGCAAGGGCGGCACCGGCCTTGGCCTGGCCATCGCCTCGGAATTGATCCGCGGCCACGGCGGCAGGCTGGAACTGGCCCGCAGCGATCAGGATGGCACCGAATTTGTAATCTATCTGCCAAAGGCCATCGTCAAACCAGTGGCCGATCCGGGCTGACGGCCAAGCCACCCCAAAACCCCGGTCGCCAGAATTTTGCGCACCGGCGGCAGAACTCGTTGCACAAATGCGTTGAATAGCCCTTGCAATGCCCCGACTGGGGGGCTAAATGCACGCCCAAGATGGATCCATAGCTCAGCTGGATAGAGCATCAGACTACGAATCTGAGGGTCGGGCGTTCGAATCGCTCTGGGTCCACCATCTTTCCCTTTGAAATCAATGTGCGGTCTATAGGTCGATTGACCGCAATTTGGCATTTGGTTCGCAAAGTCTGTTGCCGATGCGTTCTGGAATGTCGCCAACACCGCCTTTGAAAGCGCGGGGTGAGCATGCGTTGCAACTCGCCAGGGGCGTTCTGCCTGAACCGCGCGACATCGCGCGCCGCCCAGATAATGTCCGACCTGTCTGATTTGTGCCGCGTCTGAAGCCCATGATCGGATTGCGATCAATTCGTCCTTCCTCCACCGCATAGGAAAGTACCGCCGAAAGGACGGGAAGGCGATTGTCTGCCTCCCGCGGCGTGGTTTCAAAGATATTCTCTTGGCAGTCGATAAAAACGCCGCGGACTTTTGGGCTTTCGACTGCCTTTGTCGGCATCTCCCCGGATTCGGCATCAAGGTGGCGTAGCATTCGCCGGTGTTCTGCCCTTGCGCGCTCTGCTTTCGCCTTGGTGAACATCGGCCTGCCCAAGTATTCTCGGATAAGGGCTGTGATCGTTTCCGTTTCTTTTGGGGCCAGCCGCTCGGCTTGGATGTATCCATCCAGAACCTCGGGCCTGCCATACCCGCCGTGCAACCTTTCAACGCCTTTTGCGTGTTCCCAGCGTGGCAGCCTTCGGAACGCTGATCAATCTAGTGACTGCGCGGCGTCTCTTTCCGGGCCAGGGCAGCAACAAACGGCAACGATGAAATCCCATGGGCAAGAATGCTGAACAGAATGGTGCAAACCGCCGTGGAAACGATGGTGTCGGCACCCGGAATCCCGGAATCCATCACCATCACCGCAAAGACGCCGGTTGCAAGGCCGCGCGGACCGAACCAGCCGATGAACAGTTTTTTGGGGGTATCCAGGCCCGTTCCCGCCAAAGACAAAAAGACGGGAAGCATGCGAACGACGGTCAGGCTGCAGATCGCGTAAAGGATCACCTCCCAGGTGACACCGCGGAGCGCCGACCCAAGGATTGCCGCGCCGAAAATAACCCAGGTTATCAGCGCGAACACATCAGACATCCCCTCTGCCGGCCGCACCAATTCGTGCTTGTCTCGCCGCATCGCCGCACCGAAAACCAAGCCACCGACGAAGGCGGCAATGAAGCC
>CAMFLG010000215.1 GCA_945957495.1 uncultured Pseudorhodobacter sp.
GCCCCAGACGTAGCCACGGAGATTGGCATGGGCGCGGCGGGCGGCGCTGTGATCGGCGGGGCAGGCAAGGTCATTGCCAAGACCGTCGGCGCGTTGGGTCGCGGGCTGGAGTATTACAAGGGCCGGTCGGAAATCCCGAAGGTGCCGGGGCTTGACCCCTACCACACGAATGCCGCGATCAACGCCGCAGAGGATGCCCTGACCAACGGCAAGAACCCCCTTCAGGCCGTCCAGAACGTGCTGGACAAGGCCCCGCCGCCAGAGGTGAAGCCCCTGCCGCCGCTGATCCTTGACCCCTCGCAGCGCATCACGCAATCGGTCCTGCCGCCTATGCAAGGCGAGCCGCCCCGCACAGTGGGTGAAATCCAGGCGATTGCCGACCGGGCACTGCAAGATGCGCAGACCGCAGACAGCGTTCTCACGGACCTGCAATCGGCAGATGCGCGCGCCAATAAACCGTTGATCGACTTCCTGAAGGGCGGCCACAGGGCAACCAAGGCTGGAAAAGCCAAAGGGATGACAGACGGCGAAAGCCTCCAGATCGACCCCGGGGGCAAGCTTGGCCAAGACCTGAAGGCGCAAGGCGTTGATGCGCGCACGGCGCCGGGGCTGTTCAAGAAGGGCGGCCGCGAGCAACTGGACAATCTCGTCGCTTCCGAAATGGAGGATCGTTTCCCCGGCATCACCGAGGCGACCGGTACACAGTACGGCGATACCTACCTTAACGAGCAGGGCGTGATTGACCTGATCGTGCGGGATGCGAACGGCGATGGGTCATGGCTGCGGTCGCGCGCCGACGTGATGAAAGCCGAAGCCGACATGGGGCGCATGGAGGCAACCCCGGCGCAGGATTACATGGCGATGGCCCGCGCAGAGGATGGGCTGTTTGTTGATCTGGCCGAATGGCAGCGCAATGCGGACTTCTCTGGCGAGGACGTTGACACGCTGATTGCGCGCAGCTTTGCCGATTGGGCGCGCGACAACTGGCCGGAGGACCGGCTGAACGCACAGGACAAGGCCGAAATCCTGAAGGAACTGCAATCCCGTGGCGGGGATGCGAATTTTCTGGTAGAAGCGGCCATAGACCGCAAGATGGGCTATGCAGAGCGCCCGCTGACAGAGGCATTCGAGTATGGACAATATGACCCCGAAGGATACGCCGCTTATCTCGATCAGGCCTCGCCTGATGAAGTTGGCCGAGAGGGCGCAAGCGGTGCTGAAGGACCGGAACAAGGCCCCCTCGCAGCACAAGGCGGCGCGGGACGTGCTGGATATGATTATGGCGTCCAAGGTGATGCGCAATCCATCATCCCCGGCACCGACCAGTTCGACACCGGCCAGTCCCAGCGTGACCGCGCAGCCATCGCCGCCAGACAGCAGCAATCCCGGATTGGGCGCCTAGACCAGACCCGCGTTGAAGATGACGCAGGCGGGCTGTTTGGTGGCGCGCAGAGCGATCTATTCTCTGATCCGTTGTCGCCAAAGACCCAAGCGCATCTGGACGGCATGATTCAGGACATTCGCGCCGATCTGGAGGTGAACCCAGAAGCAGATTTTTCGATTGATGGCTCGCTCAAGGCAGATGATGGCCGGGCCCTCACGTCGATTTCGGACGTTCTGCAAGAGATTGAGGAAGCAGACACACTGGCGAAGCAGATTCAGCTTTGCCGTCTTGGAGGCGCAAATGACGCTGGCTAACTGCATCACGAACAAGGTCAAATCGGGGCTCGTCTCTGCAATCAAGGGAAAGGCCGCAAAGGATCGGTTCAAGCAACTCTCGGACGCCTTCATCGCGCAGGGTGAGAACCCCACCAACGCCTATGCGCGGGCCGCCGACATGGTTGTCGATGAAATGGCAGAAAAGGCTGCGCGATCCAAGCATCGCCTCTTGGCACAGGTAGCCGTCATGCGCGACGTGAAAACGCGGGTGGACGCTGCCGAAAATATTGTGACCCATGCAGTCAAAGTGGTCGATGATCTGGACTTCGATGCGAGGGCGATTCACACAAGCGCTAACGGACAGATCGGCAAGTTCCTCAAGGAGAACCGCCCAACCCTCACTGGCAAACCGGGAGCGCCGGCACGCCTCCTGAATGTCCTGAAAGAGTTGAAGGGGGAATCCACAGGCGATGCCGCAGCCGAGGCTATGGCCGCCTCCCTGCACGACGTGAATGAGTGGTTCCGCGTCAAGCTGAACAGCTATGGGTACAACATCGGCAAGCTGGATGATTGGGCGCTGTCTCATTCTCATAATGCCGTGTCGATCGCCAATGCTGGATTTCAGAAGTGGTCGAGCGAATTGTCCAACTCCCTGTCTTGGGAAAAGATGATTGATCCGCGCACTGGGGTAAAATTCCAAGGCCCACCTTCACAGCAGTTCCAAACGGAATACCTCAAGGCGGTCTATGACAACATCATTTATGGCCGAAACAGCCGAAAGGCAGAGTGGGGCAACTCTGGCATCGGCGGCGGAAACCCATTGGAACGGCACCGCGTTCTGTCGTTCAAGGATACGAACGCCTGGGTGGCTTACAACGCCAAGTACGGCGAGTCTGATCCGTTCAATACCATGATGCACCACATCAACCGCATGTCGCGCGAGGTCGCGGTGGCGCGCAGGTTCGGGCCAGACGCGCAGGCGGGTATGGACTTCATGGAACAATACCTGCTGGAAGTGGCCCGGAAGCGCGACGTGGGTATTGTGGAAGCCGCCAAGATGCGCGGGAACACCATGCTTGCCAAGAACATGCTGCGCTACATGGTCGGCAGCGTTGTACCAAATGGTTACTGGGGCGCAATGTCGGCCAAGTTCTTCTCGACCACCAGAAAGACGATCAGCGCAGCACTCTTGGACCGCGCCGTTGTCATTTCCGTGCCGTCGGACCTGAACAGCGCGCGCATGGCGGCCAAGGCCATTGGCATGAACCCCACGAATTTCCTGAGCGAATACACGCGCATGATGGCCGAAGCCGTCAAGGGTGGCGGGATGCTGCACGACGATCTTCTGCGGCAGGGCCATATCGGGGAAAGCTTTGCGAACCCTTCCGTGACGGCCGGCCGCTATCAGCAAGAAATGCCCGCCGCAGCTTGGGCCGAAAACCTGTCAAACATGGCAATGCGGATTCAGGGGATGAACGCACACACCGACGGCGCAAAACAGGTATGGCAGCGTTCTATGGCAGGCCACCTTGCGTCCATGAAGGACATGCCGTTTGACCAGATCCCCGAAGCATTGCGCCGCGACATGGCAAAGACCGGGGGCATCACGGCTGCTGACTGGGACTTGTTCCGCAACTCGGATGGCCTGTTCACGGCGTCCAATGGGGCGACGTTCCTGGACCCTCTTTACTGGCGGCAGACGAACTCGCTCAAGAACGCTTTTGGCGAGAAGGCCGCCGAAGATTTGTTTCTGAAGATGCAGGCCTATGTGGAAAAGTGGACGGAACGCGCGGTGCCAAGCGGAAGCCTGATTGCCAAGGGGATCATTGACCCTCTGTCGTGGGGTATCTCGCCCGGCAATCCGATCTACGAGATCATCAAATCGGCGACCATGTTCAAGTCCTTCCCTATGGCTTTCGTGGTGACGCAGGTGCGTATGCTGAACCATGCCCAAGGGTTTTGGGGAAAAACGGCATACCTCGCTGAATTGCTCGGGGCAACAACGATGGTCGGAGCCCTTGGCATCCAAGTGAACGAACTGATGTTTGGCCGTGATCCGCAGCCGATGGATCCGCGCGATGGTGATTTCATCTGGAGAGCCATGATGCGAGGCGGCGGGCTCGGGCCGCTGGGAGACGTTTTGTCAGCAGGTTCGGCAAGTTGGGGCGGCGGTCTGCCGTCGTATGTCGCTGGACCGGTATGGGCCTTATCCGGCGATGCGATCAAATTGACCTTTGGCAATGCGATCCAAGCCTACGAACAAGCGACCGCGGGAAAAGCGATCGACACCAATTTCATTCCTGAAATGGCCAAGTTTATGAAGCGATACACCCCCATGGGTCAGACGCCTTTGCTGCTCGGTGGATCGGCTGCGGACAGAATGATCTGGGACCAACTGCAAGTCCTGCTTGATCCGCAAAGCGCAGATGCCCTGTTGAAGGCGGCGAAAGACCGCAAGAACCTTTATGGCAATGGCGAGTGGTGGCCGACTGGATCACCCCTGCCAGCCCGCCTTCCTGACCTCGGAAACGCCATCGGGCGCTAGGTGCATATGTCGCGTGAGGTGCCCAAAGCATCTTGCGCGACATGGCAACAGTCGCAGCAACACCCCGCACCAATACTTTCACCGTTGCGGTAGCATCGGATGGACCGTTCGATATCGGCTTTCGGCTGTTCGATACCAGCACGCTTGATGTCTATGTCGATGGTGAAATCACGGACGACTGGACGCTTTCCACGAACTTTGTGGATGGGTTTGATGACGATGCCACCCTGACCTTTGGGACGGAGCAACCGGCAGGAACGCGGGTTCAGATCGACGGCGCCCTGACGCCCGCGCGTGGCGCTGATTACGTCAAAAGCGATCCCGGCCTGACGCGGAAACTGAATATCGAACTGGCGCGCGTGTGGTCCTCGGTATCGGAACTGCACATGAAGCTCGGCCGCGCGATGCGGTCCACCACGCCACTTCCGGCTTTTGAGGGTCTGTCGGCGGAAACCATCGCCAACGCCATGATCGCGGCAGGCGACATTGAACAAAGCCTCGCGGAAATCTTGGCCTTCACCGAAACGCAAATGCGGTCTGTGTCGGAATTCAGTTCACTGGATGCGTTTGAATCCTATCGCAGCGCGTTTGATTATTGGCGCGTTGGAAGCTTGGTGAACGTCGGCGACATGACGTTCCAGAAGCGCGCCTCTGACGGCGGAACGATCTGGGTGCGCGTCGATCAAGAGGCCGATAAGCTGATCAACAGCTATCTGGAAGACGTGGCAGGATCGGTTGAGCCGCGCCATCTCGCCTCTATCCCGGCCATGAGCCTGCTCGGTAACGCCTTGGTGCGCCAAGGCAGACCGCGCGGCGTGCCTTACGAAGAGTTTCTCTACAACATCGGCCATCGTTGGTATGGCGACACGGCGAATGGCGGGTTCAACGTTCCGCGCAGCGAAGTGACGCCCAACGCTGCCAATGCAACTCGGTCGGGGCGCGGCACGTCCACTGCTGGGGCAACTACGGTGACGTTTCACACGCCGTTTGCGCCCTGCATTCCCAACGTGATCATCACGCCGAAGGCTACCAATCTGGCTGACACGCCGCTGACCGTGACGCAGATCGGCGATGCGATCCCTGAAAGCTTCACCTTTGTCATCAAGAACGCAGCCGGAACCGCCGTGGCGCGGGGCTTCAGCTATTTTGCCACCGGCAACGGAGATTACTGATGTTCTATGCTCTGGACGAATACCCGTGCCTTGGCTCCAAGGGCCTGTCGCCCTACCCGGATGAATGGGATGATCAGCAGGATATGTCGCCAACGCGGGTGCGGTTCACCCCGGCGTCTGGCGCGCTGTCCGGTGTTGACACATGGTTTGAATATTACCGGGGCCTGAATGACCTGATCTCCGCCGGTGGGCGCGCGCAGATCGGCGTGCGGACGGCTTCGGTGGCAACGTTCAATGGGTACAACTTCGACCCGCAACGCGCGGTCAACCCCGTCATTGCCTATGATGCTGTGGCGAGCCTGCCGGTTCTGGGTGGCCTCTACAATGATTTCCGCGCCGTGGTGTACAACAACAAGATCCGGCTGTTCATTGCGATCTACGGCAATCCGTCGGGGTCCAACCGCACCGCCATCTTTGAAAGCACGGACGGCTTTACCTTCACCTATATTGGCGAGGCGCAGAAAGGCGGCACGTATCTGGGCCGCACCATCGGCGCGCTGGCAAACGTATCTGGCACCCTCGTTTCGCTTGTTTCGATTGCGGACGGTGCGGGCGGCGGAAACGGGCGGCAGAAGTGGATTTCTCTTGACGGCGGCTTGACCTGGCTGGATCTGGGTCTGGCATTTCATGTTGGCGACGTGGGCGATTGGAACGGACTGACC
>CAMFLG010000216.1 GCA_945957495.1 uncultured Pseudorhodobacter sp.
CCCGTCACCGCCCAGCGAGTGATCCTCGATAGCCAGAAAGGCGGGCAGCATCCCGTCCCAGGCCCAGCGGGCATCGCCCGTAGCCTCGGCCCAGTCGGCGAAATCGGCGGGATGACCACGCATATGGCCCAGCGCATGCAGGCAACTGGACCCGCCCACGGCCCGCCCACGCGCCCAGGCGTGAACCCGGCCTGCGGTGCCGGGTTGCGGCGCGGTGCGGTAATCCCAGTCATAGCTGCGATGCTGGATCGCGGGCCACAGCGCCGGGTTCCAGATATCCGGGTCTGTGGGTTCGGCCCCGGCCTCGATCAGCACGACTTGGCGTGCGGGGTCTTCGCTTAGCCGGGCGGCCAGCACTGCACCGGCAGAGCCCGCCCCGACGATGGCCAGATCATACTGCGGCATGGGCTATTTCTGATCGTCTTGCACGATTTCACCGTCGCGCGTCATGAACACGCCGTCCAGCGCCACCGAGCAGTTGCGCAGGGGAATATCAAGGTGGCAGGGCACGTCGCGGTCGCCGCCCGCCTCGGTGTTCGGGCCTGACGACCACAGGAAGTTGCCCGCGAAAGAGCGTGCGTCCATGCCCAACTGTGCCTCGGGGTTGTAAAGGCCCAGCACCGTCCAATGCGCGCGGGTTTCCATGCCCCAGCCGACATGCGCCATCGCATAGGCGCGCGGGTCATTGAAGCTTTCCATGAATTTGCGCATGAATTCGGCATCATAGCCGCCTTTGATGTCGCGGATGAAGCCCTTCTCGATGGTCACGGTGATCGGCGCGCGGGCGTATTTCTTGAAGGGCAGCAGGATGTCGCCCTCATCAATGACGATGGTGCCTTCGGCACTGCCCTCATTGGGCCAACGGGCCGAAAAACAGCTGGGCCAGTGATCCCAACGGCCCGGCTCATCAGCCAGACCGTATTGAGTCAACACCGGATACTGGCCGAATGCGCAGGTGAAATCGGTGCCCGCCGCGGATGTGACGCGCATGGTCTTGGCCGCCCCGATCCGCTGACCGGCCACCAGAACCCGCCGCTTGTCTTCCGGACGCGGCAGCAACCGCATCATCACCTCGGGCGGCTCTACCGCCAGAAGCATGCGCGTTCCGGCCTTCAACACCTCTTCCTGTTCTTTGGAAAACAGCAGTTGAATGGTGTCGATCACCATATCAGACGCCTTCAGGCAGGCCAGCGCCGCCGCGTTGCCCTCTAGCGGCGTCTTGCCGATATAGCCCGATTTATCTCGCGAGATGGCCTTTTCGCCATTCATCGGCGCCAGGTTCAATTCGGTGACGGTCGCGCCCAGATCGGATGCGGCCAGTTTGGCGATATTGGCGATCTGGCGGTTGCTGTCATCGCTGGTCAGCACCGTCACCTGTTCGCCGGGCTTGAGGTTGCACATCTGCAGAACCTGCTTCCAGCCTTTGAAGAACTGTGGGTCACTGATGGCCATGGGTGTGTTCCTTCATGTCCGCTGCATAGGCGCGGTCTGGTTGACGAGAGAGAGGAAGTTGCGGTTGTAGTGCAAAAGCGGCGATGTTTCAGAGCCAAAGCGGATGGCGCGGACGGTGCCGATAAAGACGGAATGGCTTTCGGTTTCGGTGGCGGAGGCAATAGCGCAATCCAGATTGACTAAGGCGCCGTCCAGCGCGGGCGCGCCGGTGGCAAGCTCTGTCCAGCCGTAGGGCGCGAATTTCGTGGCGCCGCTGTCGCCCGCCTGACCGGCAAAGCGCAGGGCGGCTTCTTGTTGATCCGCGGCCAGAATATTCACGCAAAAGCTGTCTGCGGCGGTGATCGCCTGATGCGCCTCGCCATAGCGGTTGACGCAGACCAGCATCGACGGCGGCGTCACTGACATCGAGCATACGGCGGTTGCTGTCAGACCCCGACGTTCGGCACCCTTGCCTGCTGTGATGATGCAGACTGTCGCCGCAAGCTGGCGCATGGCGGCGCGAAAATCAGCATCCAGCCTGTCCAATGGGGTGTTTGTCACGTCGCATCTCCTTGTGCGGCAACTGCCATTTCCATAAACAGCGCGGTCGAGGCAAGGCGGTGATCCGCACCGCGTGCGCCCACCAACTGCACCCCGATGGGAAGGCACTTTGGCCCTTTGCCCACCGGCAGACAAACCAGCGGTATTTGCAGCACGCTCCACAACCGGTTGTAGATCGGATCGCCGGTGGCCGTGCCTTCTGGCGCCTCTCCGGGGGCGGCGAGGGTCAGAATCGCGTCAAACCGGGACAACAGCGCATCCATCAGCAACCGGATGCCCTGCAGTTCGCCAAGCGCCGCGCGGTATTCGGGTTCGGTGGTGCGGCCCTGATCTTCCAACATCGCGCGGGTTACGGGCGTCAATCCCTGCCAATGCGTGGCGATTTCAAAGGCAAGCGACTGGGTGACTTCCCAGCCCATGACGGCTGCGTGCAGATCGAAAATGCCATCGAACCACGCCGGGGCGGGAAGGACGGTCACATCTGCACCAGAGGCCGCGGCAATGGCGGCCAGACGGTGGACGGTTTCAACTGCCGCAGGCTCTGCCTTGTCCAGCCGGGTGCCCAGCAGCACCCCCAGTCGCGGGCGTTGCGGCGGTGTGAGGCGGGCCAGGTCCAGGCGCCCCGACAGGCTGGCCGCGCAGGTGGCGGCGTCGCCGATGTTGCGGGCCAGAATGCCCAGCGTGTCCAGACTGTGGCACAGCACCTTGATTCCAACGGTGTTGATCGCGCCGAAGCTAAGCTTCAGCGCGGTGACACCGCAGAAACTGGCCGGACGGATCAGCGAGCCAGAGGTCTGGGTGCCGAAGGCCAGCGGCACCATTCCGGCCGCGACGGCCGCGCAAGAGCCAGAGGAGGATCCCCCCGGCGTATGCGCCGGATTGTGCGGGTTGCGGGTTTTGCCCGGGCTGGCCATGGCCAGTTCGGTGCTGACGGTCTTGCCGAAGATCAGCGCACCTGCATCCCGCGCGATCTGCACAGCCGGGGCATCCCAGGGCGGCTGAAAGCCGTCATAGATGGTGGTGCCATAGCCTGTGGGCATCTCTGCGGTGTCGATGACATCCTTGACGCCTATCGGCACCCCGGCAAGCGGCCCCTTCGGGCCATTGCGATCCAAACGGTCGGCATGGGCGCGCACCTGTGCTGCGTCCAGATGCTGCCAGGCCATGACCGGCCCATCCACGGCGGCGATCCTTTCCAGATGCGCCTCTGCCACGGCGCGGGCCGACAGTGCCCCGGCTGCCACGGCGGCGGCCATGTCGCGGGCGGAAAGTTTCACAATGTCATGTGGTTGCATCAGGGCCCCCTTAACCGAACAGCGGCGGGCGGCGGCCTGCCCAAGGTGCGGCGGTTTCAAGTTCTGCCGCCAGCGCAAACAGCAGCGCGTCGCGGCCAAAGCCTGCGCCGAAATGCGCGCCGATCGGTAGGCCGGTCGGGCTGCTGCCCAAAGGCACGCTCATCGCCGGGCAACCAGAGGCATTGAACACGGCGGTGAAGGGCGAATGTGACCAGAAGCGATCGTAGAACTGGTCCAGTGTTTTGCCTGTGCCAGCAAGGAAGCCCAGCAATGGTGCCGGTTCTGCGGCGGCGGGGGTCAGCATCACGTCATAGCGGGCAAAGAACTGTCCCATGGTGCGCGCTGTGGCGTGCAACTGGTTGATGGCCCAAAGATAGCGCGTGCCGGGAATGGCCAGTGCCTCGCGCACCCATTGCTGATTGACCGGCTCCAGCCGCACGATATTGGCCGAGGCCGGGTCGCCCCCGGTCACGCCCTGTGCTGCGTTGACGCCGACGACGATGCGCCACGCGGCCTTCAGCGCATTGGCGTCATAGCCTGCATCGGTGATCTCTTCGACGTGATGGCCCAGGCTTTCCAGCAGGCGGGCGGTTTCGCGCGTGGTGTGCAGCATTTCCGGGGCGATGGCGCCCTCTGTCGGTGGCTGCAGGATCATCGCCACCCGCAAGCGCGGCGGTGGGGCGGCAAGTGCTGCAAGATAGCGGCCCGGGGTGGCGGGTGAGGCCCAGGGATCGCCCAGATCGCCGCCGCCGGTGATATCCAGCATCGCCGCACTATCACGCACCGACCAAGTGACGGCGTGCGGAGTTGACATGCCGCCGATAGCCTCGGCCACGGCGGGGCCGACCGGGTTGACCAGACGCGAGGGTTTGAACCCGAACAGGCCGCAATGGCTGGCCGGAAGCCGAGTTGAACCCGCCCCGTCCGAACTGTTCGCCACCGGCACCATGCCACTGGCCACGGCGGCGGTTGATCCGCCAGAGGAGCCGCCTGCGGTTCGCGTGATGTCCCACGGGTTGCGGGTGGGGGCAAAGGCCTCTGGCTCTGATGTGAAGCTTAGCGCGAATTCCGGGGTGTTGGATTTGCCCACGATCACCATGCCCGCGGCCTTGTAACGGGCGGTGATGGTGGAATCGCGCGAACTGACGGCATGGCGCAGCAGGTCTGATCCCGAGGAAAGCAGCATCCCCTTGGCCTCGAACCCGGTGTTTTTCAGCAGCATCGGCACCCCGGCCAGCGGGCCAGCAGGCAGGCCAGCGGCGATCTGCGCGCGGGCAAGGTCGAAATGCGCGTGGACCACCGCGTTCAAGGTGGGGTTCAGCCGCTCGATCCGGGCGATGGTCCTGTCCAGCACCTCATCCGCGCCAAGTTCACCGCGCGCGATCAGTGTGGAAAGGGCAATGCCGTCAAGTTTCGCCAGTTCGTCCATCTGTGGCCTAACCCATCTGCGCCTTGAAGAGGTCAAGATCCCACATGTCTTTGCTGCCCAGGATCAGGTTATCGTGCAACTCGAACAGATGCAGGCCGTCCAGCGCAATCGCCCGGGGCAAGGCACCTTCGGCACGGGGCTGGAAGGTTGCGGTCATCCGATATGGCACCGCCACGTGGTCGCCTGCGCGGATATAGCCCTGCCGATCCCAGACGACATCCGGCAGCATTTGCCAGAATCCCTGTAAACCAGCGGCGACGGCTGCAGCCCCCATGCGCCGTTTGGACATGGCGACCTCTTCATGCCAGCCGTCGGTGTGGTAGAGGGCCGCCACGGCATCAGCGTCGCGTGCGGCGTAGGCCGCGTAAAAGCGGTCAATGAGCGATGCGTGCGGCATGGCGCTCTCCAATCAGGATTGTCCTGCCACCCCGGCCCGGGATGGCAGGGGCCAGGATCATTCGATCCCGGCGATCTTCTTCACTTGAGCGACATAGCTGTCACGCTTGACTTCGTTGTAAAGCCGGGCGCGCAGGGCCGGGGCAGGGGTAGCGTTGACGTTTTCAAACAACGCCACGCGACCGGCCAGCGAACCCGAGGTCATGTCCCAGATGAAGTTCATCAACTGCTCTTTCACCATGGCTGACACGCCATGGCCCGGAAGCAGTTCGTGCAGGAAATGGCCCACGTCGGGGTTGTCGAAGGCCTTCTTGCCAAAGCGCATGACCAGACCCTGACCGCACATTTCTTGCAGGATGTGGATAATCTTCGGGTAGTTTTCGATGGAATACAGCCGACCTGCGGTCAACATGCCGACATCGGGGCGCATCACGTCGCCCTCGGTGGGCTGTGCAAGGGCCTCGGCCGCCGTCACGAAGGCACGCAGCGTCTGCGCATATTCGATCAGCTGCCCCAGCATCATCTGCACCGCAGGGATGCGGCCCGTGCCCAGATAGTCCAACACCATTTGCCCGGCACCGACGAACAATTCTGCCTTGACGGCAAGGCGGGTCAGCACATGCCAGTGTGCAAACACGCAGACTGGGCCATAATAACTCATCGCGGTGGGGTCGCCGAGGTTGAAGAGCCGCTCTTTCGGCACGAAGACATTGTCGAACACGATGAACTGGTCGGCCTCTTCACCCAGACTTGCCACCGGATGATCGAAGGCGTCCGACAGCGGCTGCGACACCATCTCACGCGAGATCATCTTGATGCCGGGGGTGTTGATCGGAACCGAACCCCAGATGCAGGCATCCGCCGGGGTTTCCTGAATGCCGCCGAGGTTGGTGAAGAAGATGTCATTGGCCTG
>CAMFLG010000217.1 GCA_945957495.1 uncultured Pseudorhodobacter sp.
CTGCCGCCCACACCCTACAAGAACCATGGCGAACGGGTGGTGCGCGGCCAGCGGCTGATGCAATCGGCCAGCGATATCTTTCTGGGCTGGACACGCGGCGCGCGCGAATTGGACCGGCACTTCTACGTTCGCCAATTGCGCGACCTCAAGGTCAAACCGCTGGTCGAGGTGTATAATCCCTCCGCCATGCAGGATTACGCCGAGGCCTGCGGCGCCTGCCTTGCCCGCGCCCACGCCCGCGCCGGGGATGCCGCGATGATTGCAGGCTATCTGGGCAAATCCGACAGCTTTGATCAGGCCCTTGCCCGCTTCAGCACCGCCTATGCCGACCAGACAGAATCCGACCACGCCCGCTTTGTCGAGGCGATCCGGTCTGGCCGGATTGAAACCGCCCCCGATTCCTGAACCACCTCATCCGAAACGAAAAAGGCACCCCGAAGGGTGCCATTCCGTCCGATCCATTTAAATGGGATCAGGCAGCAGACGAGATGAACTTCACCGCATCGCCGAAGGTCTGGATGGTTTCGGCCGCATCATCCGGGATCTCGATGCCGAATTCTTCTTCAAAGGCCATGACCAGCTCGACGGTGTCGAGGCTGTCCGCGCCCAGATCGTCGATGAACGAGGCCGTCTCGGTCACTTTGTCCGCTTCGACGCCCAGATGCTCGACGACGATCTTCTTCACACGATCAGCGATGTCGCTCATGTTCTTTCCTCTTAACGTTAGGGGTGTTTCCCCGGTCTTGTCCCTGCCCCAAGGGGCGCTCTTCCCCGCGTAAGGCAGGGCACCGCAAGCATCGTGGCCTCCGGCGTATTCCTGCGCGCTCATAGCAAGGGCGCGCGCATTAGGCAAACGCTTTAACACGGCCAAACCGCCGTTCAAAGCGGTTACGACATGTCCATGCCGCCGTTGATGTGCAAGGTGGTGCCGGTCACATAGGCGGCCTCGGGCGAGGCCAGATACAACACGCCCGACGCGATTTCCTGCGCAGCGCCCATTCGGCCCGCCGGAATATTCACCAGAATGCGCGCCCGCTGTTCGTCGTTCAGTTTGTCGGTCATCGCGGTTTCGATCATCCCCGGCGCCACGCAGTTGACGGTGATGTTGCGGCTGGCCACCTCGCGCGCCAGCGATTTCGACATCGCCAGCACCCCGGCCTTCGAGGCCGCGTAATTCGCCTGCCCCGGATTGCCGCTGTGCCCCACAACGCTGGTGATATTCACGATCCGCCCCCAGCGCGCCTTCATCATGCCGCGCATGACACCCCGGCACAGCCGGAACGTCGCCGTCAGGTTCACATCCAGCACCGATTGCCATTCCTCATCCGACATCCGCATGAACAGATTGTCGCGGGTGATCCCGGCATTGTTGACCAGAATATCCACCGATCCCATCGCCTCTGCCGCTGCCTTGGGCAGCGCATCCACCGCCGCCGGATCGCTCAGATTGCAGGCCAGCACATGCGCCCGGCTGCCCAGTTCGGCGACCAGCGCCTGCAAGGGCTCCACCCGCGTGCCCGACAGCGCCACCGTGGCCCCCGCCGCGTGCAGCGCCTTGGCGATCTCGCCGCCAATCCCGCCCGAAGCGCCGGTGATCAGCGCATTCTTTCCCGTCAGATCAAACATCTATCGCCTGCCTTTTCTTCGGTAAGGTGCGTGATCTCACGCACCACCTTTGCAAAAAACCGGGGCGTGATCACGCCCCATCCACCGCCGCCTTCGCCGCCAGCACATCCTCGGGCGCCCCCACTGCCCGCGTCTCTGCCTCTTTGGCGATGCGCTTGATCATCCCGGACAAGGCCTTGCCCGCACCAATCTCCCAATAGTCCGTGACACCCGCGCCCTGCATCCACAGCACGGATTCGCGCCAGCGCACCGATCCCGTCACCTGCGCCACCAACAGCGCGCGGATGCGGTCGGGTTCGGTCACAGCCTCGGCCCGCACATTTACCACAACCGGCACTTTCGGCGCATGGATGACCACCCCGGCCAAAGCCTCGCTCATTACCGCCGCCGCAGGCTGCATCAGGGCGCAATGGAACGGCGCGCTGACCGGCAGCAACAGCGCCCGCTTGGCGCCCTTGGCCTTGGCGATGGTCAAAGCCCGCTCAACCGCCGCCTTGTGCCCCGAAACCACCACCTGCGCTGGATCGTTGTCATTCGCCGCCTGACAAACCTCGCCCTGCGCGGCCTCTGCCGCGACCTCGCTGGCCTGTGCGAAATCCAGCCCCAGCAGAGCGGCCATCGCGCCCACGCCCACCGGCACCGCATCCTGCATCGCCTGCCCGCGTATCCGCAACAACCGCGCCGTGTCGGCCAGATCCAGCGCCCCCACCGCGCATAGCGCCGAATATTCGCCCAAGCTGTGCCCGGCCACAAACGCCGCCGTTTCAACCCCGATGCCTTCGCTTTCCAATGCCCGCAGCGCCGCAATAGAGGTCGCCATCAGCGCCGGTTGCGCATTCATCGTCAGCGTCAGCTCTTCAATCGACCCCTCCCAGATCAGCGCCGACAGTTTCTGGCCAAGCGCCTCGTCCACCGCGTCAAACACCTCTTTGGCTGCCGGATAGGCCTCGGCCAGCGCGCGGCCCATGCCAATCGTCTGCGCACCCGGCCCGGGAAATACAAATGCACGGCTCATCGAACCCTCCTCATGCTTGCCAAAGGCTTACCCCGGCAAACCCCGTCGCGCAACCGGGGCAGCGCCGCACCGCCATTGCGAAGCCCTGCCCCACAGCCTATCTTCCCCCCGATCCGCGGCCCGCCCGCCCTGACACAAAGCCCGCCATGACACCCACCACCCGCAAAATCATCTACGCCATCAGCTTTGAAACCATCGGCATCGCGGTTTCCACCCTTGCCCTGCTGCTGATTTCCGACTCCAGCCCGACCGAGTCGCTGGTGCTGTCGGCCTTCGCGGCGACCATCGCGATGACCTGGAGTTTCATCTTCAACCTGATTTTTGAGGCGTGGGAGGCGCGTCAAACCACCAAAGGCCGCAGCCTGCTGCGCCGCACCACACATGCCTTGGGCTTTGAAGGCGGCCTCGTTGTGTTGATGCTGCCCCTGATGGCGTGGTGGCTGGATGTCACGCTCTGGCAGGCCCTGATTTACGAGGCCGGGCTGATCGTGATCTTCATCATCTACACCTATGTCTTTACCTGGGCCTTCGACCGCATCTTCGGCCTGCCCGCCTCGGCCCGCCCGCACTAAGGCAACCCTTGCGCCAAGGCGAAATCTCTGTATAAGGCCGCATCTTTCCGCATTTCCATGAACCGGCGCAGGCTCTCGTGGACGGGCCGCGGAAAGGTTTGCCCGTCCTATGAAATGCGCCACAGTGATAGAACGGAGCACACATGCCGCTTTACGAGCATGTCATGATCGCGCGTCAGGATCTTTCCAACGCGCAAGCCGAAGGCCTCATCGAACATTTCTCCACGGTTCTCGCAGACAACGGCGGCAAAGTCGTTGAAAACGAATACTGGGGCGTCAAGACGATGGCCTACAAGATCAACAAGAACCGCAAAGGCCACTATGCCCTGCTCAAATCCGATGCTCCGGCAGCGGCAGTGCAGGAAATGGAACGCCTGATGCGCCTGCATGATGATGTCATGCGCGTGTTGACCATCAAGGTTGACAAGCATGCCGAAGGCCCTTCGGTTCAGATGCAGAAACGGGATGACCGCGAACGCGGTGATCGTCCGGAAGGCGGCTTTGGCGGCGGTGAACGTCGTGAGCGTCCGTCCTTTGGCGACCGTCCTGACCGTGGCCCGCGCCCGTCGTTCGGCGACGCTGGCCGTCGTTGATCATCTGGCTTAGGAAAGGACCATAAACCATGGCAACCAAACCGTTTTTCCGCCGCCGCAAGGTCTGCCCCTTCTCGGGCGACAATGCTCCGGCAATCGACTACAAAGACACGCGCCTGCTGCAACGCTATGTTTCCGAGCGTGGCAAGATCGTGCCGTCCCGTATCACCGCAGTCTCGGCCAAGAAGCAGCGTGAACTGGCGCAAGCCATCAAGCGCGCCCGCTTCCTCGCCCTGCTGCCCTATGCCGTGAAATAAGGAGCACCAGACATGCAAGTGATCCTTCTTCAACGCGTGGCCAAGCTTGGCCAGATGGGCGAAGTCGTCAACGTCAAGGACGGCTACGCCCGCAACTTCCTGCTGCCGCAAGGCAAGGCCCTTCGCGCGAACGCTGGCAACATTGCCTCGTTCGAAGCCAAGAAAGCCCAGCTTGAAGCCCACAACCTCGAAACCCGCAAGGAAGCCGAAGTCGTTGGCGCGCAGCTTGATGGCAAGACCTACATCATCATCCGGTCGGCTTCCGATTCGGGCGCGCTGTATGGCTCTGTCACCACCCGCGATGCGGCCGACGCTGCAACCGACGGCGGCATCACCGTCTCGCGCGGTCAGATCGTTCTGGACCGTCCGATCAAGGAACTGGGCCTGCACACGGTTTCCGCCGTGCTGCACCCGGAAGTCGTGGTCAAATTCAACCTGAACATCGCGCGTTCGGTTGAAGAAGCCGAACTGCAGGCTTCGGGCAAGTCGATTCAGGAACTCGCAGCCGAGGCCGAGGCCGAAGCCGATTTCGAAATCGCCAACCTGTTCGACGAAATGGGCGCAGCGCAGGACGGCGAAGACCTCACCCGCGACTGATCGCTGATCAAACACAACGGAAAACCGCGCGGGGGCAACCTCGCGCGGTTTTTCTTTGCGCCACCCCGCGCTTGCGGGAATCACCGCGCGCAGGTAGCCTTTTTTGAACTTCAGTTGCCCTGCGGGGTTTGCTTCTGCCCGCATACAACGTCGCCGCGACCCGACTTTGACACGACGCATTTCAATTGACCCTCTTAAACAACAAGGACAGACCCATGGTATTGCGCACGGGAACAGCTTATCGAGACAAACTGATTGGCACAGTTGATGACGACACCCTTTATGGCTTTGAACAGGATGACCGGCTCTTAGGCGATGCAGGCAACGATTTTCTGAACGGCGGCACCGACAACGATACCGTAATTGGCGGAACCGGGAATGATACGCTGATCGGAGATTCGGGCACCGATCTGCTTTATGGCGGCGACGGCAACGACTGGCTGCAGTTGAACGATCCGGTCTATCACGGTGGCAGCAAGGGCTGGGGCGGGAACGGCAACGATTTCTTCGGCGCTTTTGATACCGGCGATGTCTGGGCCTATGGCGGCGGTGGCCGCGACACGCTTGGCCTGTTCTGGCTGAATAACCTATCGGGGCCCGGCGCCCATATCGACATCAGCTCAGGCAGCGGAGTCGCCCTGTCTGCCTTGGGCAACAGCGCGCATTTCACCTCGATCGAACGTTTGATCGTGCTGACCGGCCCCGGCGACGACACCATTGTTGGCCGGAATCTGGATGATGTGATCGACGCCGGGGCCGGGACCAATCAGGTGGACGGCAAAGGCGGCAACGATAGCATCGCTTACCAACTGGGCAGCGCCAATACACTCGACGGCGGCCTTGGCGTGGATACCCTGATCGTCAAGGCAGGCTCCAATCCGGTCTATTTCATCGTTGACCTTTACGAGGGCGATGTGGACGATGGCCAACTTTCGTCCATACAAGGATTTGAAAAATACACAGTCTACGGCGGTGCGCAGAGCGACATCATTTCTTTGGGCGACCGCTCTGATTTCGCAAGAGGCGATGCCGGTCAGGATACCATTTTTGGGATGGCCGGGCAGGACAAGCTTTACGGTGGCACAGGCGATGATCACCTGATTGGGGGCGCGGGTGCGGACTCACTTTATGGCAACCAAGACAATGACAGGCTTGAAGGCGAAGCGGGCAATGACAAACTGTATGGCGGTGGTCAGTATGACGAACTCTATGGCGGTGACGGCAATGACACCCTGAACGGTGGCAACGGCACCGACACGCTGACGGGGGGTGATGGTGCGGATTTGTTTGTATTCAACACGCCGAATCCGGGCTGGGATCTGATCACCGACTTCACGACGGGCGAGGAC
>CAMFLG010000218.1 GCA_945957495.1 uncultured Pseudorhodobacter sp.
CCGCGAAGGCGGCCGCACCGTCGGCGCAGGCGTCGTGTCGAAAATCATCAAGTAAGCATCAGGTTTGCTTGACGGGTTGGGGCCATCCTAACGGGTGGCCCTTTTCATTTTCTGCTGTCAGGAATTGTCAGCAGGCAGGCGCTATCTTTGGGAAAAGCCAAGGAGAATGTCATGCAAAAGACCTATCACGGACGTTGCCATTGTGGGGCGGTGCAGTTTGCCGCCGAACTTGATCTGGCGGCTGGAACGTCGCGCTGCAATTGCAGCTATTGCCGCAAGCTGCGGTCCTGGTCGGTGCGCGGCACGTCAGAGCATTTCCGACTGGAAAGCGGCGCACAGGATCTGGCCAGCTATGTTTTCGCCAAAGGGGCTGGGCTGGATCACGCATTTTGTCGGCATTGCGGGGT
Organism: uncultured Pseudorhodobacter sp.; assembly: GCA_945957495.1. GTDB lineage: Bacteria > Pseudomonadota > Alphaproteobacteria > Rhodobacterales > Rhodobacteraceae > Cypionkella. The sequence goes on from CAMFLG010000218.1 coordinate 408, forward strand.
AACGCTGTTCGTGCGCGGTGACATCCCGGAAATGGGCGGTGCCTTTGTGTCGATCATGGTTGCGGTGCTGGAAGATGCGGAAGAGGCCGAGTTGATCGCCGCACCGGTTGCCTGGTGCGATGGGTTGAACAACAACTGGTGGAATCCGCCCGGGGAGGTGCGCCATCTTTAAGGCTGGTCGCAGGCGCTGATCGGCCATCGGGCCTTGATTCCTTTTGGGGCAACACGCAGGCGTGGCGTCATCCTGGATGCAGGGCGGTTGCCCCGCATCCGCATGTTCCCCGGTTGGTTGGCTTTTTGCGAGAGCGTTTCTCTTTCCTGCCGCCAAAGGCGACGAAGCCGAATTCTCCGCTTGATTTCCCCGCAGCCCTGCCGTAACTCACCCGCAGGCCTAGGAGTTTAGCTCAGTTGGTAGAGCATCGGTCTCCAAAACCGAGGGTCGTGGGTTCGAGTCCCCCAACTCCTGCCAGCCTGTTTTCTGAAATTATCTCTTTCTTGCCTTGCAGGTGATAGCACTTGGCTGTGCCTTTGATGGGCCGCTGCTGCACGCGGGCAAGATCTATTGCGATTTCGTTAACGGGACTCAGAAGCTGTTGTTTTTAATATGGAAAAATTCGCGTCCCGGCGTGGGCGCGCCAAGGATCACTCTTCCGGCAGCCCGCAGCCGACCCGCAATAGGTTGCCTTCGCGGCGGAAGGGCAGATATTGCACCCAGACCCGCAACAGGGGATTGCACCCTGATCAGCCTTGTGACTCCTATTCTGGAACAAGGATGGTGAAGATGGTCAGCATGGCAACCAGTCAACCGGGGAACATTTTGATCGCAGACAAAGTTCAGCATGCAAGCCTGCAGTCCTGGGCGGTGGGCGCGGCGTTTGTCTTTGAACCCCTTCGTGACGTCGCAACCAACCGGTTTGTCGATGTCTTCCTGCACTGGCCCGACAGCGCCGCCCCTGCCTTGGATGCGCCGCTGACCCGCCACGAAACCCTGAACCTGCGCCATTTCCCTTACGCCACGCGTTGCCAGATCAAGTTGGAACCGCAGACCGCGCCGATCGAGTTCAGGATTGGCGCGGATGCAGCACATATCCCGGAAGTGATACCGGAAACCGGCCTTTTGGACGGTTTGCGGGTGCTGGTTGCCGAACGGATCAATGAACCTTTTTCGGCAATCCTCGACTGGCTGGTCTGGCACGTGGATCGCCACGGCGCGCAGGCGGCTCTGATCGTGGATCGCTCTGACAGCCCGGCAGCCCTCGCCGCCGCGCTGGCCAGAGCCGTCGCCGCCGAACCCCGGCTGGAGCCGCTGCAGCGGGTTTTGATTGTTGATGTAGACCACCCTTTGGGGCGCCCTGACGAGGGGCCGGCCTCGCACCCGTTCCATCTGTCAGATGCCCCCGGCAAGGACCGGATGGAGCGGCCCGCGCCTGACCCCAAGTCATCGCGCCTTGGCTTTTCGCTTTTGTTCGATCTGCTGCGCGTGCGTTATCTGGCGCGGGCAAGGGCGGTGGCGCGGCTGGACACGATTGATCTGGCGCTGCTTGGCCCACAGGGCAAAACCCTGTTCGAGGCGCTTGAGGATCAGGTGGAAGCCGTGCTGAACCTGCGCGGGGAACGGGTTTATCCCTGGAGCCTGCGCGAGGGGGCCGTTTCTTTCGGGGATCACATCTGCGGGCGGTTTGACGGTTATGACCGGAACAAATCCTGGGCCGCCATTCCCGTTCGCATACCGTCCGGCTCTATCTGGATGCCGCATCGCGTTCTGGGGCCAAAGTCGGAGGCGGAACATGCCTGGCCATTTTGGCGCTGCATGGCGTTGCGGATCGAGGATGGCAAGGTGTCCCGAATCGTTCCCAAGACCAGCCTGCAAGAGCAGCCTGACCTGCTGGATATGGCAGCCTATTTTGGCGCAGACCCGGAACGGGTGCCGGAGGAACCTATCCAGTCGGAGCATCTGCTTCCGGCGCGAGTGATTACTGGAAACCGCACCGCCATTGTCACCACGATGAAAAATGAGGGGCCGTTCATTCTGGAATGGCTGGCCTATCATCGCGCCATCGGCGTTTCGGATTTCCTAGTTTATACGAATGATTGCACGGATGGGACCGACACGTTCCTGCAACTGCTGATGACGAAAGGCTATGTCGAGTGGCGCGAAAATCCCTATCAGACCTCTGGGATGAAACCGCAGCACGCGGCGCTTGATGCGGCCAATGCCGAACCGCTGATCCGGGATGCGGATTGGGTGCTGTGCATGGATGTCGATGAATATATCGCCGTGCATGTGGGCGATGGCACGCTGGCGTCGCTTTACAATGCGGTGCCGGACGCAAACATGATTTCGCTGACGTGGCGGTTGTTCGGAAACGACGATGTGCATGAATATCGCGATGCGTTCATCACGCAGATCTTCAACCGCGCCGCCCGCGAATTCGCCAACAAGCCGCATCAGGCCTGGGGTTTCAAAACGTTGTTCAAGAACACCGGCGCCTTCAAGAAGTTGGGGGTGCATCGCCCCAAGGGTTTGCGCCCGCATGCCCTGAACCTGATCAATTGGGTAAACGGATCAGGCAAGCCGATGCCAGAAAGCCAATGGCGCAACGCCTGGCGGTCCAATTCGGATACCTTTGGCTATGAGATGGTCTCTTTGAACCACTATGCCGTGCGTTCGGCGGAAAGCTTCTTGGTCAAGCGGGATCGGGGCCGGGTGAACCATGTGGACCGCGATCAGGGCATGGCCTATTGGTTCCGCATGAACCACAACTGCGTTCCCGACGATCGGATGCGCCGGGTGCTGCCGCTGTTGCAGGCCGAATATGACCGGATTCTGCGTGATCCGGAGATCGCGGCGGCGCATCAGGCCTGCGTTGCAGCCCACAGAGCCAAGATTGATGAGTTGAAGCAGCAGCCAAAGTATCAGGAATTTTATGCAGAACTGACCAGCCCCCGCATGGAAAAGCTGGCGCGTCTGCATGGGCATTTCGGATCAAACGTCTATCTGGCTGGCCCTGAGGTGATCCCCGACGCAATTCTTGCGATGGACCCGGAGGATACGTTTCAGTTTACCGTCGAATACACCGACGAAACCCAGCATTAACGCAGCTGGGTTTGGGGCGGCGGCAATCTACAGAGTCTTAAGCGCCTTGCGGATATAGCGGTTATCACCGCGTTTCAGCACCCAACGGCCCAGATTGCGCGCCAGCTTGGGATGGCCACGTTCCAGCGCGCGTTTGAAGAGTTCCGACTGGTAACGCTGAAAATCCTTGCGCGCGCGCAGGATCTTGTAAAATTCGGTCTCGGTCAGGGTTCCATTCAGCGCGCCTAGGATGATCGGCGTCAAAATGCCCATCTGGCTAAGCGATGATCCCAGCCGGTGCCCCAGCAGCGGCGTTCTGAGTTTCACCACATTCGCCCCGGTCAAACGATGCACATGGCCTGAATCAAGCGGTTCGTAAGGGTCGTAAAGCACTGTCACCCGGCGAGCATTGCGGCTTGCCTCGACCGCATCGCCATAAGGCCCGGTGAAATCGCGGTCCCATGCCGTTTTATAGCGCGTCTCCCACGGCACCAGCGCGCGATCCAAGGTGGACTGGGGCGATATTGCCACCACATCCGCACCTGGGCAGGCCGCGGAAAAGGCGCAGGCGGCATAGCCCCCCATTGAGGCGCCATAGAAGACGACACGCTTGAATCTGGAAAAGAATCCCTCATCGCGCAGACGGTCAAATTCCGCCGAAACCCAAGGATCGCGATACCAGGTCCAACCGCCTGCCATCACGCCCAACATCGACCATCCCTGCTTTTCAATAAAGCCAAATCCCCAGGGGCGGCGATCATCCCGCTTCGTCATGGCGATATCAAGGTTGTCAAAGGTCACAACCAGCGTTTCCGGATTGCGCGGAATGAAAAGGAACGAATGACTGTCGTTTGCGGTGTAGAACCCATCCTCGCCGATCAGCGTCTTGGCGATGACCGACCAGTCATCCGCAGCGCCGCCATCCGTGGTTGGACCCGGTTCTACGGTGGATGCTGTCTGGGCATTTGGTTTTTGGGCACTTCCCGCTGCCGCGCGCAGAAGTACCCGGGTGATCACCTCTGCCCCATCACCGCGCGACGCGAGTTCGTCAATTGTGCCTCTGGGCTTGAGAAATGGCCAAGTGCCAGAGCCTTTGCGGATATCGGTGATCAGCACACCGCCCGGGGCAAGCACCGCATCCAACAGCCCGTCAAGTGGCGCGGCTTTGTAGATGTCGCCAAAGCCGGAAAGGTTTGCCACCACATCTGCAGGCAGCAGTTCGCGCTGTGTCCGCACGATCCGTATCGCGCCCGGCGCAGCCCCGTTGTCCAGCAGATAGTCCCGATAGGCGGTCAGCGCGGGGCTTTGCCCGGCCACAAACCGGCCTTTGTGATCGACATCTACCAGATCAATCAACGCGCCAAACCGCCTGTGCGCTGCCAGCGCCAGCGATTGTGCATGGCCGGACAGGTCGGCAAACCGGTTTGCGCTTTTCAAAGCCAAGAGATCGATCAGACCGTCATCAGGCGCAGCCTCGTCGGGCAGGCTGACCAAGGCATCAGCCGGGTGGATGGCATGTTGGGCGACCAGGTCGGCCAGAAAGCTGGATTCGGGGGGCCGGCCCTTATGCCGCAAGGCGATCTCACGCTTGTTGGCGGCCCAAAGCTGCAGCGTGGTCGTTGCCGGGGTGAAGTGGGCCTCGACCTTGCGGGCGGGCTTAAAGAAAACCTTTCGGCCAGAAACGGCAATTGGGCAAAACACGCCCGCCGGTTGGACCTGTGGCAGCAGACCGTGGACAGTGGCGAAATGCGTCAGCATCAACGCGCCCCAAGTGCCTAACGGTTTTTGCCGGATGTGAACCGGAGTGCCTGCATCCCGGGCGGCTTCATACTCTGCCCGCTGCTTTGGCGGCAGGAAAGCCGGGATGGCGAAGGGGTCGGCCATCAAGGCCATCATCGCATCCAGCATCGGATGATCTGGTGGCAGACCAAGAACCGCGCAATGTACGCGCTGCGCGTCGGGCCCATCAAAGCCCATCACAACATCGCTGTCATATTGCAGCGGGCGCAGGCAGAAAACGTCGGGATCCACCCAGATCAGCCCGGCGCGGTCCTTCAGCATGTGGATGCGGAAAAGGTCGGTGAACAGCGCGAGACTATCCGCGTGTTTGTATTCCAGGAACACATCTGACGCCACAATGGCGCGCGCGTCTTCCATGACCACACCGGCGGGCACGTTCGGGATGTCTTGGTAATGAAAGAGCGTGATCTTCTGGCCCTGATCCACGAAGGATTTCAGACACAGTTGCTCGAACCACGACAAAGGCCCACCGATCCAGAGTGTCGCCACCTCGCGTCGCCGTGTCATGCCTATCCTCCCGCGCCGCAAGGGTTCTGGTTTCGCAACAGTGTCCTGAAAATGCTGCGATTTGCAACGTTTTGTGGACAATTCCAAGCATATTGGCGCGGTTCGCGGGCCATCAATATACGCCGCACTCCCATGCCGCCCGTTTCACCCACCAAGCGCCCGCAACAACTCCATCGACGGTTGCCCCGTAACCGCCAAGCCATGGC
>CAMFLG010000219.1 GCA_945957495.1 uncultured Pseudorhodobacter sp.
CGGATGGACCAGGCGGAGATGTTCATGCGCGTGGCCCCTTAATTCGTCACGGCGTCGGCGGCGGACGGGACGGGGTTGATGTGATCGCCGCTGCGCACGAAGGCGCCGGCCTTGGTTACGACGCTGTCGCCTGCCGCAAGGCCTTGGGTGATTTCCACCCAGCCTGCGTCGCGGATGCCGGTGGTGACGGGTTGCAGTTGCGCCACCCCGTCCACCACGCGCAGCACGGTAGAGGTGCCGTCCGAGATGCCGATGGCGGTGACGGGGACGGCAAGGCTGTTGCGTTCGGTCACAAGGATCGCAGCCTCGGCGAACATGCCCGAGCGGATGGTGGTGGTATCGGGCAGGGCGATGCGGGCGCGGCCAAGCCGCGTTGTCTCGTCAATGCTGGGTTCCACCAGCCGCACGCTGCCTTGCAGTTTTTCGCTGCGGCCCACCAGAGTGAGCGTTGCCGTCTGGCCTGCGGCAAGCCGGGTCAAGTCCGCCTCGGCCACATCGGCGCGCAGTTCCAGCGCGCCGTCGCGGATCATGGTAAACATCGGCTGGCCCGCGGCAGAGGCGATGGCGCCGATCTGGGCATTGCGGGCAGTGATTTCACCCGCAACGGGGGCCTTCACCTCGGCCCGCGACAGTTGCAGATCGACGTTCTGGACTTGAGCCTGCACCAGGGCCAGTTGCGCGCGGGCGGCCTCCAGCGCTTGCGTCGCAACGGACACCTGCGCGTTGGCAGAGGTTGCGGCGGCCTGCGACTGATCCACCGCTGCCTGCGTGCTGGAGCCCTGCTTGCGCAGGGTGGCGGTGCGGTCTGCAACGCGCCTTGCCTCTTCGGCATTGGCGGTGGCGGCGATCAGCTGCGCCTCGCCCTGGGCAATCTGCGCCTTGGCCGAGGCAAGCGAGGCCTCAAGCTGCGCCTTTTGCAGCTCCAAGGTGGAGGTGGACAGCCGCGCCAGCACTTGCCCGGCGGCGACGTGATCCCCGACATCGGCCAACAAAGCCTCGATCGGTTGGCCTTCGATCAGCGGTGCCACCTGCACCGTTTCAATCGGGGCGATCAGCCCCGAGGCCAGCACGATATCGCGCAGGGGGCGGGCCTGCACGGCAGAGACGGTGATTGCGGGCAAGGATTGCGTGGGGGTGGCGGCAACAACGGGGCTTTCTGCCTGCACGGGCAGCGCCAGAAGAGCCATAAGCAACGCGGTCGGGGGGAGGAAGCGCATGGTCAGACTTTCACTGAGGCGCTGGCGACATCGTCCAGCGTTTGATTGATGGTACGCAAGATCAGGGCATTCAGATCATCGCGGGCTTTGCCGGGCTCTGGCGCCATCATCGAGGCGGATTTGAACAGAATGATCATGAAGCGGGCCTGCGCATCGAAGCGTTCGACGGCTTCTGCAAGCGGCAAGCCTGTGGCCGCGGCAAAGATCCGGGTCAGATGGCCGATAATTTCGGCCTCCATATGGCAGGCGACTGCACCGATTTCGGGCTTGCGCAGGGCCGAGGCGGTGATTTCCGCCCAAAGCTGGCCATCCGAGCAGTCCTGATGCATCTGAAGTTTGGCCGCGATGCTGTCACGCAGGCATTGCAGCGGGTCTTTGGCCTGCATCGCCGCGCCGAAATCGGCGCTCATCTGATCCAGATCGACCGAGATCAGTTGCGATACGATGTCGGCCTTGGAGGGAAAGTAGCGGTAGAAATTGCCCACGCTCATCCCGGCGGCGCGGGCGAGATCCTGCATCGAGGCGCCGTCAAAGCCCTTTTCGGCAAAGGTCGTGCGGATTGAGGCCAGAATTTCGGCGACGCGCTTGTCTGTGCTGGAGGTGGAATGGGGTTGGGCGAGGTGCATAAGCTGGATTCTGCATGTGGGAATGAACGTTCATTCACTAGGTAGCGTGCGGCGGAAAAAGGTCAAGTGTTTCGTTCGCAGGCGCAGCAATTTGTTGTGATCTGTCGTACCGGCGCTAAATCGCGGACTTCCGCGCAGTTGTTGCGCCTGTGGCGGGGGCCGTGTATCAGGCAGAAAAGCAAGGACGGAACCTATTCGGGGGGCATATATGCGTCGGGTTGTTGTAACTGGTCTGGGAATGGTCACGCCGCTGGCTTGTGGCGTTGAAGAAACCTGGAGCCGTCTGCTTGCCGGGCAATCAGGTGCCGGGCCGATCACGCGGTTTGATGCCAGTGATGTTCTGACCAAATATGCCTGCGAGATCCCTTATGGCGATGGCAGCGATGGCACCTTCAACCCCGATGACTGGATGGAGGCGAAGGACCGCCGCAAGGTCGATGACTTTATCCTTTACGGCATGGCGGCTGCGGTGCAGGCGGTGCGCGATTCGGGATGGGAGCCTGCGGATGACGAGGCGCGCGAACGCACCGGGGTGATGATCGGATCGGGGATCGGCGGGCTGGCGACGATTGCGGAAACAGCGCTGTTGATCAAGGAAAAGGGGCCCAAGCGGGTTTCGCCGTTCTTCATTCCTGGCAGCCTGATCAACCTGATTTCGGGGCAGGTGTCGATCCGTTTCGGTTTCAAGGGGCCGAACCATGCGGTTGTGACCGCCTGTTCAACGGGCGCGCATGCCATCGGGGATGCGGCGCGGTTGATCCAGTGGGGCGATGCCGATGTGATGATCGCAGGGGGTGCCGAATCCCCGATCTGTGAGATCGGGATTGCCGGGTTCAACGCCTGCAAGGCGCTGTCCACCAAGGCGGCCGATGATCCGACCTAGGCCAGCCGCCCCTATGACGCCGACCGCGACGGTTTCGTGATGGGCGAGGGCGCGGGCGTGGTGGTGCTGGAAGAATACGAACACGCCAAGGCGCGCGGTGCCAAGATTTACGCCGAGGTTCTGGGCTATGGCCTGACCGGCGACGCGCATCATATCACGGCCCCCTCCGAGGATGGCGAGGGTGGGTTCCGGTCGATGCAGATGGCGTTGAAGCGGGCGGGATTGCAGCCTGCCGAGGTGGATTACATTAACGCGCATGGCACCTCGACCATGGCCGATACGATTGAATTGGGCGCGGTGGAACGCCTGATGGGCGATGCGGCGGCAGGGGCCACCATGTCATCGACCAAATCCAGCATCGGCCATCTTCTGGGCGCTGCGGGCGCGGTAGAGGCGATTTTCTGCGTGCTGGCGATCCGCGATCAGGTGGCGCCGCCCACGATCAATCTGGACAACCCGGCGGTCACGCCCAAGCTTGATCTGGCCGCGAACAAGGCGGTTCGGCGCAAGATTGACGTGGCGCTGTCGAATTCCTTCGGTTTTGGCGGCACCAATGCCAGCCTGGTTCTGGGCAAGGTGCGCGGCTGATGTGGCGCTCGGTCGCCTCGAATGCGCTGACGCTGTTCATCGTCCTGTTGGTGGTGGCGGCAGGGATTCTGGCCTGGGGGCGGCAGATGTATGTGCAGCCCGGGCCATTGGCACAGGCGATCTGCTTCAAGGTGGACAAGGGCGCCTCGCTGAGCCAGATCAGCCGGGGGCTGGAAGAGCAGGGCGCGATCACCGATGCGCGGATCTTGCGCATCGGGGTGGAATACTCCGACCGCGCCGCGCAGCTGAAATTCGGCAGCTATTTGATCCCGGCATCGGCCTCGATGGCGGATGTGGCGGATGTGCTGACGGCGGGCGGGCAATCAACCTGCGGGCGCGAGGTGAATTTCCGCATCGGTGTGGCAAGCTCTGACGTGATCCTGCGCGAGTTGGACCCCACGACGAACCGCTATGTTGAGGTGGTGAAGTTCGATCCCGCGGTGGATGCCGCGCCCGCGCAATATCTTGATCTGGCGCAGCAGGGTGATGTGCGCTGGCGGGTGACTTTGGCGGAAGGTGTCACCAGCTGGCAGGTGGTTGATGCGCTGAAACGTGCGGATTTCCTGGATGGCGCGATTGCGGCGGTGCCGGCAGAGGGTTCGCTTGCCCCGGACAGCTATGAGGTGGACCGTGGTTCGGCCCGCGCCGATCTGATTGCCGAGATGCAAAAGCGGCAGGCGGCGACGCTGGCTGAGCTGTGGGCGACGCGCGCCGAAGGGCTGCCCTATGACAGCCCCGAGCAGGCTTTGGTCATGGCGTCGATCGTGGAAAAAGAAACCGGCATTCCGGAAGAGCGCAAGATGGTGGCGAGCGTGTTCATCAACCGTCTGGCGCAGGGCATGCGGCTGCAGACCGACCCGACGGTGATTTATGGCATCACCAAGGGTGAGGGTGTGTTGGGACGTGGCTTGCGGCAAAGCGAGTTGCAGCGGGCGACGCCTTATAACACCTATGTGATTGATGGCCTGCCGCCGACGCCGATTGCCAATCCGGGACGGTTGAGCATCGAGGCGGCGTTGAACCCGGCGGACAGCAAGTATCTGTACTTTGTTGCCGATGGCACGGGCGGGCATGCCTTTGCCGAAACCCTGGAACAGCACAACGAAAACGTCGCCAAATGGCGCGCGATCGAGGCCAGTCAGGGCCAAAGCGGGGACGCAGTCGGCGTGGAAGGCAACTAAGCTTGGCTTGACAGCTTTGCCCTTGCGGGCTTAGCCTTTTGAGATTGATTTGAAAAAGGTATTGTCATGCCAGGGATGCCTGCTGCCCGGATTACGGACATGCACACATGCGCTATTTGCATGGGCGCGCCGATGCCGATTATCCCCCCGGGTGCGCCGACAGTTCTGATCGGTGGACTGCCTGCTGCGCGCATGACGGATCAGTGTGCCTGTGCGAACCCGACGGGACTTGATCCGATCATCTTCGGCTCGCCCACGGTTCTGATCATGAGTCTGCCCGCGGCGCGGATGACCGATCCGACCATGCTGGGCGGTGTCATCCTGCCGCCCTGCTGCCCCACGGTTTTGATCGGGATGGCGGGTATGTCACCGCCGGGCGCGCCGGGGATGGGCAATGTGTGGGAAGAGACTTTGCCCGATGGCACGGTTGTCACCCATGTCGGGCCGAACATTACCATCGCGGGTTCAAAAGAGTTCCGCGAGGCGGTGCTGCGCGATCTGCAGAAGTTGCAGGGTACGCCGACCGGCGCCGATCTGCTGGCCAAGCTGAATGAGCCAGGGCGCGGGCCGGTGAAGATTGTGGAAACCACCGGCAAGAACGAGACGGATGGCGTTGGGCCGGGTGGCGATTTGCGGCGCGATGGAACGCATGGCCCCGGGTCGGGTTCTACCGTGCATTACAACCCCAACAACACGCAGGTTTTTGACGGCAGCCAGGACTGGATGACGCGGCCGCCGGCCGTTGGGTTGGCGCATGAGTTGATTCACAGCGAACAGGCGCAGGACGGCACCTGGAGTGGGAACAAGACCAACGGCGTTGAGAATGACGAATTGGCCGCCGTGGGCCTGCCGCCCTATCAGGACAATCCGCATACCGAAAACAAGATCCGCAAGGAATTGGGGCAACCGCAGCGCACGTTCTGACGGTGCGGTTGGCGGGGTGCTGCGGCGCAGGAGCAGGTGATGGGCGTTTTGAAAGACGGCGATGTAAGCCTGACGGTGGCTTGGGACGATAGCGGCCCGGCTGTGCAGGGCATCTATACCATCGCCAACACCGGTGCGGCGCGGCTCTTGGTGTTTGACCGGCTGTTCCAATCCGCCGTCAGCGGATTTCGCACGGTTGTGCCGGAACTGGCCTGGCGCTGGCTGGAGCCTGAGGGGCTGTACCGGGTGGCGAAATATGTGCCGCAGGTGCCGGTGGGGCGGAAGGTGGAGTATCAGGATGTGCCCTATGCGCGGGTGCTGGAGCCTGGGTCGCGCCTGACCGGGGCGGTCTGGTTGCCCGCCAAGCTGGATCAGCTGCGCCCCTATGACGAGCCGCCCGCACTGGCCCCCGTGGCGCGGATTTCGGGGCTGGTGTTCAGTCTGGGCTACGGCGAAGTGGATGACCAATTGGTGGCGACCCCGATCGGGGCTGAGGATGATCCGGCGTTTTCGGTGCTGTTTTCCTGGGCGATCACCCGGCAGCGGCTGATCAG
>CAMFLG010000220.1 GCA_945957495.1 uncultured Pseudorhodobacter sp.
CTGAAAGGCTTTCATACCGAGGCCGATTACAAGGGCGTGGTCGATCACATGCGCACCGCCGATGGCGCGCTCTGGCCAATCCCGATCACATTGGATGTCAGCCAGAAATTCGCCGATAGCGTCGCCCCGGGCCAAGAGATCGCCTTGCGTGATGGCGAAGGCGTCATTCTTGCCATCCTGACCCTCACAGACAAATACACACCCGACAAGGCGCATGAGGCGGCACAGGTGTTTGGTGCCGATGATCTGGCGCATCCGGCGGTGAACTACCTGCACAATGTCGCAGGCCCAGTCTATCTGGGCGGCCCGATCACCGGCATCCAGCCGCCCGTGCATTACGATTTCAAGGCCCGCCGCGACACGCCCAACGAACTGCGCGCCTATTTCCGCAAGGTTGGCTGGGATAAGGTCGTGGCCTTCCAAACCCGCAACCCCCTGCACCGCGCGCATCAGGAACTCACCTTCCGCGCCGCACGCGAGGCGCAGGCCAATTTGCTGATCCATCCCGTCGTCGGCATGACCAAACCCGGCGACGTCGATCACTTCACCCGCGTGCGCTGTTACGAGGCGGTGCTGGATAAATACCCCGCCTCCACCACCACGATGAGCCTGCTCAATCTGGCCATGCGCATGGCCGGCCCGCGCGAGGCGGTCTGGCACGGCCTGATCCGCCGCAACCACGGCGTCACCCATTTCATTGTCGGCCGCGATCACGCCGGCCCCGGCAAGAACAGTCAGGGCGCAGATTTCTACGGCCCCTATGCCGCGCAAGAGCTGTACAAGACGCATGAGGCCGAAATCGGCGTCACCATGATCGACTTCAAACACATGGTCTATGTGCACGAAAAGGCACAGTATTACCCGGCAAACGAAGTGCCGGAAGGCTGCACGGTTCTGGATATCTCCGGCACTGAACTGCGCCGCCGCCTGCGCGAGGGGCTTGATATTCCCGAATGGTTCTCCTTCCCGGAAGTCGTCGCCCAACTGCGCAAAACCTCACCCGCGCGGGATCGTCAGGGCTTTACCGTGTTCTTCACCGGTCTGTCCGGCTCAGGCAAATCCACCATCGCCAACGCGCTGATGGTCAAGCTGATGGAAATGGGCGGCCGCCCGGTCACGCTCTTGGACGGCGACCTTGTGCGCAAACACCTGTCGTCAGAACTGGGATTCTCCAAGGAACACCGCGACGTCAACATCAAGCGCATCGGCTATGTCGCGTCAGAGATCACCAAGAACGGCGGCATCGCCATCTGCGCCCCCATCGCGCCCTACACCGCAACCCGCCGCGCCGTACGCGAGATGATCGAAGCCTTCGGCGCCTTCGTCGAGGTGCATGTCGCCACCTCGGTCGAGGAATGTGAACGCCGCGACCGCAAGGGGCTGTATAAACTCGCCCGTGAAGGCAAGATCAAGGAATTCACCGGCATTTCCGACCCCTATGAAACCCCGACCAAGGCGGAACTGGTCGTCGATACCGAAGGCACCGATGTGGACGCCTGCGCGCATCAGGTGATCCTGAAACTCGAAGCCATGGGCCTGATCCGCCGCTAGCCGCCGCAGATATTTCAAACACAGGCCGTCAGGGGGCGCTGCCCCCTCGGCTTCGCCTCACCCCCGGAGTATTTCCGCCAGTCTGAAAGCCGCTTCACATTGGTCAAAATACTCCGGGGTGAGCCCGGAACGGGCGAGGGGCAGCGCCCCTGCTGCACCAACCGCCCCACCGAATGGAGCCCCCATGCACCTTCTTGCCCTCTCCGGCAGCCTGCGCGCGGCCCCAACCAACACTGCACTTCTGCACGCACTGGCCGCCACCGCCACGCCGCCCGTCACAGTGATGGTTTTCGACGGGCTGGCGCAAATTCCGCCGTATTCGCCCGACCGCGCAGGCCGCGCCACGCCGCCCCAGGTTCTGGCCTTTGCCCGCGCGGTGGCGGCAGCCGACGGGTTGGTCATCGCCTGCCCCGAAAATGTCCGCCCTGCCCGGCGCGTTCAAGAACGCGCCGGACTGGCTGGTGTCTCGCCCCAAACTCATCGGCAAACTGATCGCGCTCTTGCACGCCTCGCACCGCGGCGAGGATGTTCTGGCCGATCTGCGCCGCGTGCTGGCCAGGGTGTCAGTCCGCTTTCCCCCGGTGTCTTTGCACGCTTTGCCTTGGGCAAACAATCGCCCGCCGAAGTGGCGCAACCTTGGCGCATCCCGAACACCGCGCCACCCCGCACGCCTTCCTGAACGCTTTTGCCGCTCATATCGCGCTTGGCCAGACGGGCTAGGCCTGCGCCCTCAGCGCGCGCGCATCATCCGCCCCAGCAGACCATCGCGCAGCACATATTGGTGAAAAATAGCCATCGCGGCATGGCCCAGCGCCAGAATCATCAGAACGTTCACCGCGATCACATGCAGATCGGCTGTGGCGTCCATACCGCCAAACCACGTCACCGCCCCCAGCATCGGCACCGCCAGCATCAGCAGATACAGCACCCGATGCCCCCAGACCGCCGCCTTGTCGCCCACGCTGGCCCCCAACGGCTCTGGCGCGCCCTGCACCAGACGCACCAGCAGACGCAGCAGCACCAGAGCCAGCACCGCAACCCCCACCCAGACATGCGCCGTAGGCACCAGCCCCGACGCCGCCGTCCCCTCCATCATGCCGTCAAAGGCGTCTTCCATGCCTTCGCTGACGAAATAGTTCAACACGATCAGCGCCGCGATCAGCCAATGCAGCGCGATCTGCAGCCGCGAATATCCGGTGGTGTTGCGCATCTTATCCTCATCTCATCGCCGCAGCACGCCCGATGCTGCGCTGCGGAATGACCGGGATAAAGCCGTTCTGCTGCCGCCTGTCCATAAACCCAAGGCAACCTGCAACCAAAGTTATAGACGCTTTCCGGCGCGCGGATGCCCTCAAACGCAGGCCGTCAGGGGGCGCCACCCACCGGCTCCGCCTCACCCCCGGAGTATTTCCACCAGTCTGAAAGCCGCTTCACATTGGTCAAAATACTCCGGGGTGAGCCCGGAACGGGCGAGGGGCAGCGCCCCTAAAACCTGTTTCTGATGGATACCGCCGCAAAACGCGCCGTCGGGCGCAGCGAAAACCCGCGATTTCGCCTCTGCGAACCAGCCCGGCGCTAATGCACGCTGACCGGGGCCATATCGTGCTGCCGGGCCAGCGCAAAGGCCAACTCGCGGTTGGCCACCAGCGCCAGCTGCTCGCCATTCTCGCCATGCACCGAATACACCGTCGTCATCTCGCCCAACTGCGCGCGCAACGCGCCCGGCAATCCGGCCACGGCAACCGGGCGCACATAAACGATGCGGTTCTCGGCCTCTGGCAGATGTGGATATTTCACGTCCATGCTCTTCTCTCCTTATCCCCGACCAATCCGAATGGTCTGCACCACCGCATCCGGCACCGAACGGCGCAGGTCGATGTGCAACAACCCCAGCTCCAGATCCGCCCCCGCCACCTCAACCCCGTCCGCCAGCACGAACGACCGCTGAAACGCCCGCGCCGCGATGCCGCGATGCAGGAACACCCGCTCGGCCAGATCTTCGGCCTGCCGCCCGCGCACCACCAGCTGGCGGTCCTCCACGGTGATCGACAGGTCCTGGTCGCGGAACCCCGCGACGGCCAGCGTGATGCGATAGGTGTTGTCAGAGGTCGCCTCGATGTTGAAAGGCGGATAGCCTTCCGAGGCGGTCTTGGCGGTACGCTCGACCAGCCGTTCCAGCTGCTCAAACCCCAAAAGATAGGGGTGCGACCCAAAGCTCAGTTTCGTCATGGTCGATGTCCTTGTACCAAGCGACAGTCCGGCAGGCCCATCAAGGCACCCGCTGGATTGAATATGGGGGCAGTCCTTTCAGGCCGCAAGTGGGGGCCACCCTGCGAAAAACCACCGCAAGGCGAAAGATTCTTCGCCCGCGCCGCACCGAATCGCTGTATCTTTGATCAAACAACCAAGACTGGATTCATCCTGCCATGAACGCCTTTCCGGAAATGAACTTTGACGAAATGCTGCGCGTGCGCCTTGAGGTGCTGCGCCGAGAGCATCGCGATCTGGATGAGGCCATTCATGCCTTGCAGGAAAAGGTCGCCCCCGACCCGCTGACGCTGCGGCGGCTAAAAAAGCAAAAGCTGTCGCTGAAGGATCAGATCGTGAAGATCGAGGATCAGCTGATCCCCAATATCATCGCCTGACCGCGCCGGACGGGCACTTTTGCCCATCCTGACCCGCGCGCCAAAATGCCACCCGGCCAGCTTCTTCTTGCCCCTGCCGCCCCACACGCTATTACAGCCCCAAAGTGCGACGGAGGCTTCTATGGGTGTTGCAGTGGGAATCATCATGGGAAGCCAGTCCGACTGGCCGACGATGAAAGAGGCCGCCTTGATCCTGGACGAACTCGGCATCGCCTATGAGGCCAAGATCGTCTCAGCACACCGCACGCCCGATCGGCTGTGGAGCTATGGCAAAACCGCCGCCGAACGCGGGCTGCAGGTGATCATTGCCGGCGCAGGCGGCGCGGCGCATCTGCCCGGCATGATGGCTTCGAAAACCCGCGTGCCCGTGATCGGCGTTCCGGTGCAGACCAAGGCGCTGTTGGGCGTGGACAGTCTTTATTCCATCGTGCAGATGCCCAAAGGCTACCCAGTCGCCACCATGGCCATAGGCGCCGCAGGGGCCGCCAACGCAGGCCTTCTGGCCGCAGGCATCCTCGCGCTGCAAGACCCCGGCCTTGCCGCGCGACTGGACGCCTGGCGCGACGCCCTCTCTGCCTCGATCCCAATGGAGCCGAAAGATGACTGATCTGCCCCTCGGTTCCACCATCGGCATCCTTGGCGGTGGCCAGTTGGGCCGCATGTTGTCGGTGGCCGCCGCCCGGCTGGGCTACAAGACCCATATCTTCGAACCCGGCGCGAACCCGCCCGCCGCCGATGTGGCCCATGCTGTCACCACCGCCTCTTACGGTGACATCGCGGCGTTGCAGGCATTTGCGGCCTCCGTCGATGTCATCACCTATGAATTCGAAAACATTCCCACCGCCGCGCTTGACGCGCTAGAGGCGCTGCGCCCGATCCGCCCGAACCGCCGCGCGCTGGCAATCTCGCAAGACCGGATACTGGAGAAAGACTTCCTCACCGGCCTCGGCCTGACCTGCGCCCCCTACGCGCCGGTGCAAACTCTGGCAGACCTCACCGCCGCCATCGCCGAAATCGGCACCCCGGCCATCCTGAAAACCACCCGGCTTGGCTATGACGGCAAGGGGCAGGCCCGGATCAAATCCGCTGAAGACGCAGCCTCGGCCCATGCCTCGATGGTCGGCGCTGCCTGCGTCCTGGAAGGCTTCATCGCCTTCACCCATGAGGTTTCGGTCATTGCCGCGCGCGGCCTTGATGGCGCGGTCGCCTGCTATGACCCCGGCGAGAACGTCCACCGTGATGGCATCCTGCACACCACCACCCTGCCCGCGCGCCTCACGCCCAGCCAACGCTCTGACGCGATCCTGCTCGCCGCCCGCATCCTGACGGCGCTGGATTACGTTGGCGTCATGGGGGTAGAGCTGTTCGTCACGCCAGAAGGCCTGATCGTCAACGAAATCGCCCCGCGCGTGCATAACTCCGGCCATTGGACGCAAAACGGCTGCGCGGTGGATCAGTTCGAACAACATATCCGCGCCGTGGCGGGCCTGCCCCTGGGCGACGGCGCGCGCCATACGGACGTGGTGATGGAAAACCTGATCGGCGACGACATCGCCCGCCTGCCCGCGCTGTTGCGCGAACGCGACTGCGCCGTGCATCTTTATGGCAAGGCAGAGGCCCGGCCCGGCCGCAAGATGGGCCACGTCAACCGCATCCAGCGCAAAAAGCCGTAAGCCCCCACGCCAATCCGACAAATTTGACTAAAATTTCTTCATACTGGCGCAAATACTCCGCGGGGGAAGGATTTGCCTCGCAAATC
>CAMFLG010000221.1 GCA_945957495.1 uncultured Pseudorhodobacter sp.
TGCCAAAGCGCACCGACCGGAGCGGCATCATGTTCGACGCCGCCAGAAACCCCAAAGGCAGCGCAATGATGGCGCCCGCAATCGTGCCCAGAAACGCCATCAGCACGGTTTCGAACATCGCCCAGGCCACCTCGCCATGGTGCCACATCCGGTTGTTCCAGACATCCTCGGCCAACAGCGTAACGTTCGGCTGCGCCGGGTCCAGACGATCCTGCCACAAGGCCAGCGCCAGAAGATCGCCAAAGGATTTGCCATAAAACGGGCTGTCGAGGGTAAAGAAGAACATCTCCCAGCCGTGGAAATAGCGGAATGTTTCCACCTTGGACTTGGTATAGTTGAATCGCCCTTCCGGCGTGGTCACGGCCACCCTGCTGTCAGACGCGCTGATCCAGTCGGGCAGGGGCTCTGGCGCGGTCAGCACCAGCTTGCCCGCCTTTTGCCGGATGTCGATGCTGCCATAACCCGGCACCACGAACCGCGCGCCCGCCGCGTCATAGGTCACGATGCGGCCATCGCCCAGATCAACGGTTGTCACCCCGTTCGCTTGCCGCACCCAATCCGGCATCTGCGCGGGCGAAAACGCATAGCGCCCGTCGCCGTCAAAGGTTGTCTCCACCGCGCCAGAGCGGTTGTCGCGGGTGACGTGCAGCTTGTAGCCCCAGAAATCGGAAAGAAGAATGCCCGCATTGTCCATCCGCGCCCGCGCGGCCACGCCCAGCACATCAAAGGAAATCACGGCGTAGATCAGATAGGCCAATATCACCACGGGCACCGACAGGGCGAACATCCTGCGGCGGCAGAAGCTGGTCTGAACATCCGTGATCAGGGTTGCGTCAACCATCTCAAACCCCCTTGGTCAGGCGCGCGCGCACCCGGTCTGACAGCTGATCAATCGCAACGATGGTCAGGAACAGCAAAAGGAAGATCGCCACGACCTGATCATAGCGCCCCTGTCCCCATTGCATCGCAACCTTCAGGTCATAGCCAATGCCACCTTGCCCGACAAAACCCAGAATGGCCGAGGCGCGCACGTTGATTTCAAACCGCATCAGCCAATAAGACAGCCAGTTCGGCGCGACCTGGGGGATAATCCCCAGCCAGATCCGCTGCCCCCAGCTCGCCCCTACCGAGGCCAGCCCCTCCACCGGTTTCAGATCGGCGTTCTCGGCCACTTCGGCAAACAGCTTGCCCAAGGCGCCGGCAGTATGCACCGAAATCGCGATCACCGCCGGAACCGGGCCACCGCCCAGAATGTAGATCAGCACCAGCGCAATCACCACATCGGGGATCGCGCGCATCGCGTCCATCAGCCGCCGGAACACTGGGGCCAGCGCGGGCCAACGCGCCAATCCTTGCACCGAAAGCAAGGACAGCACCGCCGCCGCCAGCCCGCCCAGCAGGGTGGCCACCGCCGCGATGTTCAGGGTTTCGATCAAGGACGGCAGATGTTCCCACATCAGCCCGGGGATATTGGCGCGATCCGCCCATGCCTCGGACAAGACCTCGGACGGAAACGCGCCCAGCTTGGGCAGCCCGTCGCGGAACCCACCGGCGTTGCGCTCTTGCGCCAGA
The DNA here is from genome assembly GCA_945957495.1 of uncultured Pseudorhodobacter sp. Classification (GTDB taxonomy): domain Bacteria; phylum Pseudomonadota; class Alphaproteobacteria; order Rhodobacterales; family Rhodobacteraceae; genus Cypionkella. The sequence continues at coordinate 1,573 of CAMFLG010000221.1, forward strand.
CGAAACCCGGCCGACATCAGAACAACCAGCATCACGATCAAGGCCGTGCTGTAGACTCGCTTCTGGCGGACCATCTGCAGATAGGCCTGTCGCGTGTCGGTCAGATCGGGGCGCTTGCCCGGCTCTGGCCCAAAGGCAATGTCAACCATTGTGCCCCCAAAAAGAAAAGTGCCGGGCCCTTGCGACAGGGCCCGGCAGATTGGCTGAAATCACTTCTGCTTTTCTTGCAGCTTGCGGGCTTCCAGGATGCCTGCATAGGCAGAGGGGTCCACCGGAACAAAGCCTTTGACTTCGCCCCCAGCCACGCCCTCGGCGCAGGCCATGTCCACCGTGGGCAGGTTCGCCGTCAGTTCGGTGACTTTGTCCTTCACGTCCTGCGGCAGGGCGGCGCGCACCACCATCGGGCCTTCCGGGATCATCTGCGAACGCCAGATTTCCACCAGATTGTTCATATCCACCAGACCGGCATCGGTGGCCTTGCGGAAGGCGCCTGCGGAATAGCCGTCGGCCCAATCGCCCACGCCATCCGCCCAGGACACGCCCGCATCAAAGGTGCCGTTGGCAACGCCCACGATGGTCTGCTCATGCCCGCCAGAGAAGGTCACGGCAGAGAAATAGTTTTCCAGCGGGCCGTATTTGGCGATCAGCTCTGCCGCCGGAACCAGATAGCCCGAGGTCGAGTTCGGCTCGCCGAAGGCAAAGGAATGGCCCTTGGCGTCGTCCATCGAGGTGATGGCGGTGTCTTTGCGGGTGAAACCGATGGAATAGTAACCTGTCGAACCGTTGACATGCATGGTGGTCAGCTTGACATCGACTGCCGCCGGATCGGTCAGGAAAATCTTGGCATAGGCCGATGCCCCCAGCCAGGCCATATCCAGCGTGCCGCCCAATAGGCCCTGAATCACGCCATCATAATCAGCCGGGGTGAACACCTTGACCGGAACGCCAAGCGCCTTTTCGATCGCCGCGCGGTAGCATTCGTTGGCGGTCAGACGGTCTTGGGCGTTTTCGCCGCCCAGAATCCCGATGTTGAATTCCTTGATCTCTTCGGCCTGACCCGCGCCCGCAAGGGTCGTGGTCGCAGCAAGAACGCACAGCAGCTTTTTCATCGCAGTCTCCGTGGAAAAGGCCCCATGGCGGGGCCGGGAAAATCAGCCCAGCATCGCCTCGGCATATTGCTCGTCGGCAGAAGTGTCGGGGGCGGTGATCGCGGTCGAGGTGGCGGCTTCGTTGAACGAGGCATCCGCGCCGTAGATGTCGCGCGCAACGCCGGTGGACAGCTGTTCGGGCGTGCCGTCAAACACGATCCGCCCGTCGCGCATACCGATCACGCGGTCGCAATAGCGCCGCGCCGTGTCCAGCGTGTGCAGGTTGGCGATGACCATGCGGCCATCCTCTTCATGGATGCGGCGCAGCGTATCCATCACCACCTGCGCGTTCATCGGGTCCAGCGAGGCGATGGGTTCATCGGCCAGAATGACCCGTGGGTCTTGCATCAGCGCCCGCGCAATCGCCACGCGCTGCTGCTGGCCGCCCGACAGCGCCTCGGCCCGCTTGGCGGCCTGTTCGGCAATGCCCAGCCGATCCAGAATATCCAGCGCGCGCAGGATATCCGCCTCGGGCCACAGGCTGAACATAGTGGATAGGGTCGAACGGCGGTTCAGAATGCCATGCAGCACGTTCGAGGCCACATCCATCCGCGGCACCAGATTGAACTGTTGAAAGATCATCGCGCACTGGCTTTGCCAGCCCCGCTTTGCCGCGCCCTGCAAGGACAGAACGTTGGTGCCCTCAAACAGGATTTCGCCCGCGCTGGCCTCTGTCAGCCGGTTCATCATCCGCAACAGCGTCGATTTGCCCGCACCAGATCGCCCGATGACGCCGATGAAGGCCGACCGGTCGATGGAAAAGCTGGCGCTGTCCACGGCGGCCTTATCGCCAAAGCGGCGTGTCACGTCTTTGAACTGCAGCACAGATCCAGCCCCCGGGGTTCGTTAGGGCGGACCTATCGGTCTTGCGTGACAGGGTGTTAACCCGGCGGTGACAGTTGCGTAACAGGCGCGGCGGAAACCGGGGCCGGTTCAGGGTGCCAGATCATCCAGCCACAGGCTGCCGTCGCGAAAGCCGCCCCGGATCAGAAAGCCGGGGCGGCGCACCTCGGGATGCGCCTCGGCCCAGTCGCGATAGCGGTCGTTGGTGACAACCCGTGCCCCCAGATCCCGCGCCGTCTGCAAAAGGCAGGGGTCGGCTGGCGTGCCCTTCGGCACCACCAGAACCTGATTTTCCGTCAGGCCCAGCATGCGGGCAAGTGCTGCATCGTCCTGATAGCGGTCGCCGATCTTGTAGCCGACATTGGCATCGAAAACCACGCCCGGGTGAAATCCGTGCGCCTCCAGCGCATCAATCACGAGGCGCACGGTGGCGATCTGCGCCACCTCGTTTTGCCAATGCATGACGTTGGAGCCGTCCACCAGAATGGGCCGCGCAGAGGCCTTGCCACGATTGAACCGGCCGTGGCGCGGCGCGGGCGCCTGCCTGCCAGATGGCCTCTTGCGCCGGACGCCCAGCAGCAAAAGGATCAGGCTTGCCAGCCCCGACACCAGCGCCAGAAGCATCAGATCGCCAAGCTGCGGCCCCGACACCAGCAGCGCATAGGCTGCCAAAGCCGCGCTCAGAACCAACAACAACCCCGGCACAACCATCCGCACCACCCACCCATATCCACCGCCGCAGCAGCGGCCCGAAAGCCCCTACGCCGCCAGCAGCACCTTGGCCTCAAACGCCTTCAGCGTCGTGCGCGCGCTTTCGAACTGCGCGATATTGGCCGAAGACGCCAGTTGCGGGAAGATCTTCAGCACTTCTTCGCGCTGATCTGCGTCCATGCCGCCAAGGGTGCGGTCGCCGGGCTGGAAGCTTTCGCTCCACGCACCGTCGGCCATCACGACCTCATGGCAGTCAAACAGAATGTGCAGATAGGTCACGTCGTCAACATCGGCCACTTCGATGCCGGGCAAGCCCACCAGATGCGTCGCCCGCACCAGAACCTCGTCCGAACCGAACAACAACTCTGCCCGCGCGCCGACAAACAGCATCCGGTGCTGCCGTGAAACCATCATGTCCGCCTCTGGCAGGCCCTGTCCCAAGGCGCCCTTGCGGATCAGGATCGGGCGCAGACTGGGATCGGCCGCCAATTCGGCAGCGCCGATGCGGCGCGACCCGACCCAGCGCAGCGGCTGCGGCCCATGATCGCGCGTCAGCACCAGATCGCCCTTGCGCAGATCCTCGATCGCCACGGCCCCCTCTGGCGTCGCAATCCGGCACCCGGGGGTAAAGCAGGACACCACCGTTTCAATATCGGCAAAGGTCAGGGTGCCGATGACATGGCCATCTTGGGGGTCGTAGAATTCGACGTAGCCGCTTTTGGGGTCCAGCGGGTTCTTGAACACATGGTACGGGCCTTGCCCGGTCAGGTCCAACACATCCCAATCGCTGCCGCTGGCGCCGCCGTCAACAATGTCGCCCGCGCCCGCATAGATCGTATCCGCCCCGGCACCGCCATAGAACACGTCAACGCCGTCGCCGCCGGTCAGGACATCGCCGCCATCGCCGCCATACAGCGTGTCGTTGCCGTCGCCGCCGAACAACGTGTCATTTCCAGCCCCGCCGAACAGCCCGTCATTGCCGCTGCCGCCATCCAGCAGATCGTTGTCTGCGCCGCCGTCCAGCGTGTTGTTGCCGGTGCCGCCGTACAGCGAGTCATTGCCTGCCGCGCCGCTCAGGCTGTCGTTGCCGTCGCCGCCGTACAACTGGTCGTTGCCATCGCCGCCCAACAGCGTGTCGTTGCCACTGCCGCCGTACAGCGTGTCGTCGCCCAGCCCGCCGATCAGGCTGTCATTGCCGCTGCCGCCGTCCAGCAGGTCATTATTCGCGCCGCCGTCCAGCGTGTTGTTGCCGGTGCCGCCATACAGCGAGTCATTGCCCGCATCGCCCGCAAGGCTGTCGTTGCCATCGCCGCCGTACAACTGGTCATTGCCGTCACCGCCCGACAGGCTGTCATTGCCCGCCCCGCCGTAAAGGCTGTCGTCGCCGGTGCCACCAAAGGCCGTGTCGTTGCCAAGCCCGCCGATAAGGCTGTCATTGCCGCTGCCGCCATCCAGCAGGTCATTGTCCGCGCCACCGTCCAGTGTGTTATTGCCGGTGCCGCCGTACAGCGAGTCATTGCCCGCGTCGCCCGACAGGCTGTCGTTGCCGTCCCCGCCATACAGCAGATCACTGCCATCGCCACCCGATAGGCTATCGTTGCCCGCACCGCCGTAAAGCGTGTCGTTGCCCAACCCGCCGATCAGGCTGTCGTTGCCAGTGCCACCGTCCAGC
>CAMFLG010000222.1 GCA_945957495.1 uncultured Pseudorhodobacter sp.
ATTTCCGTTTCATCTGCCGCGCTGGCCGACGGCCTGCCCGACATGGGCGGCAAGGAAATCGTCATCGTCACCGAAAACGCCTATCCGCCGCTGCAATTCATGGCTGATGGCAAGGCGATCGGCTGGGAATATGACGCGATTGCGGAACTGTCCAAGCGCATGAACTTCACCGTGAAATATGAGACGACCTCTTGGGATGCGATGATCCCGGCGGTGTCGGAAGGCCAGTTCGATATGGGCATGACCGGCATCACCATCACCGACGAACGCAAAGAGAAGGTTGATTTTTCAGAACCTTACATGCGGTCTGAAAGCGTGATGATGGTGCGCGGTGATGAGGCGCGCTTTACCGACGCCGCCAGCTTTGCCGCCAATGCCGACCTCTTGATCGGTGCACAGGCAGGCACCACGCCGTTCTACACCGCCGTCTATTCCGTGCTGGACGGCAACGAGGCCAACCCGCGCATCAAGCTTTTTGAAACCTTTGGCGCCAGTGTCGAGGCGTTGAAGGCCGGCGACGTGGACACCGTGCTGACCGATTCCACTGCTGGCAAGGGCTATGTCGATGCCTCGAACGGGGCGCTGAAACTGGTGGGTGAACCGCTGGGCACCGAGGATTTCGGCTTTATCTTCCCGAAAGGGTCGGAGTGGGTTGCACCGATGAATGCGGGCATTGCCGCGCTGAAAGCGGATGGCACGCTGGACGCGCTGAACAAGACCTGGTTCCTTGACTACAAGGCAGGTCAGTAACCGGCCTTGGCCCCGGCGCAGGCCGGGGCCGTTTCGCGGATGAAATCGGAAAAAGATCAGGACTTTCCGTGGTGGCTGGTGGCGCTTTGCGCCATCGGGGCGTTTTTGTATTATCAGGTCTGGGTCAGCGAGATTTACAGTCAGGTCATGGCGACGCTGGCGACCGGGATTTACGTCACGGTCTATGTCACGCTGATCGGCTATGTCATGGCCTGCCTTCTGGGCCTGTTGCTGGCCATGGCCGGGCTGTCGCGCTATCAGGTGTTGCGGCAATTCGCCCGGTTCTATGTGGAAATCGTGCGCGGCGTTCCGATCATGGTGCTGCTGCTGTATGTCGCCTTCGTGATTTCGCCTGCCTTCGTGGTCGCCTGGAACTGGCTGACGCATCCGCTGGGCTTTGATCCGATGAAAACCCGGGACTTTCCGCTGATCTGGCGGGCGATCATCGCGCTGACCGTGGCCTATTCGGCCTTTCTGGCCGAGATTTTCCGCGCCGGTCTGCAGGCGGTGGACAAGGGCCAGATCGAGGCGGCGCAGGCGCTGGGCTTGAACGGCTGGCAAAGGTTCCGCCATGTGGTGTTTCCGCAGGCTTTCCGCACCATCCTGCCGCCTTTGGGCAATGACTTCGTGGCGATGGTGAAGGATTCATCTTTGGTGTCGGTGCTGGGCGTGGCCGATATCACCCAATTGGGCAAGGTTACGGCGGCGGGGAATTTCCGTTATTTCGAAACCTACAACGTGGTGGCGCTGATCTATCTGACCATGACCATCAGCCTGTCCTTGCTGCTGCGCCGCCTTGAGGCCCGCCTGAAGGCCCGGCAAGAGCGGTAATCTGATTGTGCGGCTGCGCCGCGCTGTTTTGGGGTCGCCTGCGCCGCCTATCGCGGCTTGTCTCCACGTTGTTTTGAGTATTTGTGCCAATGTGAAGGCTGGACCTTATTGGATTGGCTTCTTAGCTATGTGGCAAAGGAGACTTCGTGATGAATGCTTTGCTGACCCAATGGGATACCGAATTTGGCCTGCCGCCCTTTGCGCAGATAGCAGATGCAGATTTCGGGCCTGCCTTTGACGCAGCCCTGACAGAAGCGCGGGCGAATATTGCCGCGATTGCGGGGGCCACCGAGGCGCCCAGCTTTGCCAACACAATCGAGGCGATGGAGCAGGCAGAGGCCGCGCTGGACCGGGTTTCGGGGGTGTTTTACAATCTGGCGGGCGCCGACAGTACCGATGCGCGCGAGGCGCTGCAGCGCGATCTTGCGCCGAAGATGAGCGCCTTTGCCTCGGAAGTCACCAACAACAAGGCGCTGTTTGCCCGCATCGAGGCGCTGTGGCAGGCGCGCGCCGATCTTGGCCTGACGCCAGAGCAGTTGCGTGTGTTGACGCTTTATCGGCAGATGTTCGTGCGGTCGGGTGCCTTGTTGGAGGGGGCAGAGGCCGCGCGGCTGACGGCGGTGAAATCGCGGCTGGCGGTGCTGGGCACGCAGTTCAGCCAGAACCTGCTGGCGGATGAGCGCAGCTGGTTCATGCCATTGTCAGAAGACGATCTGGAGGGTCTGCCGGATTTCGTTGTGGCCTCGGCCCGGGCGGCGGGGGCGGAAAAGGGCGTGGATGGGCCAGTTGTGACGCTATCGCGGTCGCTGATCGTGCCGTTCCTGCAATTCTCGCCGCGCCGTGCCTTGCGGCAAAAGGCCTATGAGGCTTGGGGTCTGCGCGGCGCCAATGGTGGGGCGACGGACAATCGCGCGGTTGCGGCGGAAATTCTGGCGCTGCGTGCGGAACGCGCCAAGCTTTTGGGCTATGCCAGCTTTGCCGATTACAAGCTGGAGCCAGAGATGGCCAAGACCCCGGCGGCGGTGCGCGATTTGCTGATGCGGGTGTGGGAGCCTGCCAAGCGCAAGGCGCTGGCGGATGCCGACCTGCTGCAGACGCGGTTGCACGCAGACGGTATCGCCGGGCCGTTGGAGCCATGGGACTGGCGCTATTATTCCGAAAAGCGCCGGGTGGCAGAGCATGATCTGGATGAGGCGGTGCTGAAACCCTATCTGGGGCTGGAGGCGATCCTGGCGGCGCAGTTCGACTGCGCCAACCGGCTGTTCGGGCTGGAGTTCCGCGCGCTGGACGTGCCGCTGTATCACCCCGACGCGCGGGCTTGGGAGGTGACACGGGCCGGTGTGCATGTGGCGGTGTTCATCGGCGACTACTTTGCGCGTGGATCGAAACGGTCGGGCGCCTGGTGTTCTGCGATGCGGTCGCAGCGCAAACTGGGCGGCGACGTGCGCCCCATCGTGGTGAACGTCTGCAACTTTGCCAAAGGCGATCCGGCGCTGCTGTCTTATGATGATGCGCGCACGATGTTCCATGAATTCGGCCATGCCCTGCATCAGATGCTGTCGAATGTGACCTATGGCTTCATCTCTGGCACGTCGGTGGCGCGTGATTTCGTGGAACTGCCCAGTCAGCTATATGAACACTGGATGGAAGTGCCGGAAGTGTTAGAAAAACATGCGCGGCACTGGCAGACGGGCGCGCCGATGCCAGCCGATCTGTTGCAGCGGCTGCTGGATGCGGGCACCTATGATCAGGGCTTTGCGACGGTGGAGTTCATCTCTTCGGCGCTGGTCGATCTGGCGTTCCACGAAGGCGACCCGCCCGCCGATCCGATGCAGAAACAGGCCGAAGTGCTGGAATCCATCGGGATGCCATCCGCCATCCGTATGCGCCACGCCACCCCGCATTTCGCGCATGTGTTTTCTGGCGACGGCTATTCCAGCGGTTATTACAGCTACATGTGGTCGGAAGTGATGGATGCAGATGCGTTCGCGGCCTTTGAAGAGGCGGGCGATCCGTTTGATCCGGCGACGGCGGCACGGCTGGAACAGTTTATCCTGTCAGCGGGCGGATCAGAGGAGCCTGATCAGCTTTACACCAAATTCCGCGGCCGGATGCCGGGGGTAGAGCCGCTGCTGAAGGGCAGGGGGCTGTTGGAAGAGGTGTAGGGGGGCGGGTAGCCCCCCCATCCTTGGTTCAGAGAATCTCCGAAATCTTCACCGTGCGGCCGAGCGCCACCGATTTCAGCGCGGCCTCGGCCAGGGCCAGGGCGGACAAGCCGTCCTCACCCGTGGGGGCGGCCTCTGCCTTGCCCAAAACTGCCTGAATGAAACCGGCGATTTCGGCGGCATAAGCCTCGGTATAGCGGGTCATGAAGAAATCATGCAGCGGCGGGCGGGTGTAGCCTGCGGCGGTGGCCAGCTCGATCATCGCCGGGCGTTGGTTCTCCGCCGAGACGGCCCCTTTCGCACCATGCACTTCAATGCGCTGATCATAGCCATAGGTGGCGCGGCGCGAGTTTGAAATCAGCGCCATCTTGCCGGTGGCCGTGCGCAGCATCACCTGCACGGAATCGAAATCGCCCGCCGTGCCAATCGCCGGATCGACCAGAACCGAGGCTTGCGCCGAAACCTCGGCCACTTCTTCGCCCAAAAGGAATCGCGCCATGTCGAAATCATGGATGGTCATGTCGCGGAAAATCCCGCCGGAACGCGCGATATAGTCCACCGGCGGCGCGCCCGGATCGCGCGAGGTGATCGTGACCATCTCGACAGCGCCGATGCTGCCCTTGGCAATCTCGGCCTTCACGGCGCGGAAATGCGGATCAAAGCGGCGGTTGAAGCCGACCATCAGCACGGCTTTGGTGTCGCGCACCACCTTCAGGCAGGCCTTGACCCGATCCAGCGACAGATCAATCGGCTTTTCGCAGAAGATCGCCTTGCCGGCGCGGGCAAAGGCCTCGATCAGGTCGGCGTGGGTGTCGGTCGGGGTGCAGATCACCACGGCGTCAATATCCGATGCGGCCAAAATCGCCTCGATGGAGCGAACCTCGCAGCTATATTGCGCGGCAATTGCCTCTGCCGCCGGGGCCATGGCATCGGCCACCGCGACCAACCGGGCGTTGCCATCGGCCGAAATCGCCTTGGCATGCACCTTGCCGATGCGGCCCGCGCCCAAAAGCCCAAATCGTATAGTCATCGCCATTCTCCTATTCCGGGGAAGCCCCGGTGACGTTTTGATCGAAATCCACCAAAGCCCCGGTCATCACGCCGGAATCTGGTGACAGCATGTAAGAGGCCAGCGCCGCGACATGGTCGGGCTTGACCAGCATTCCCATCGGCAGGCTGTTTTCGGCCTTTTCCAGCCACCCGTCGGCTGCGCCGTGATATTTGCGCTGGGTCTCATCCTCGCCCGGGGTGTCCATCCAGCCGCAGTTGATGCCGTTCACCCGGATCCGGTGACTGCGCAGGGCCTGCGCGGAATTCTTGGTGACATTGGCCAGCGCCGCCTTGCTGGCCGAATAGGGTGCCAGAAACGACTGGCCGCAATGCACGGCCATCGACAGGATGTTCACCGCCGAGGCCGGATGACCGGCGGCAATCGCGGCCTGGGCAAAGCGTTGAAGGGCAAAGAACGGCCCGCGTGCGTTGGCGTTCATCAACGCATCCCAGGCCTCGGGCGTCGTGTCCAGGATCGAACCGCGATCCGTCGCCGCCGCCGCGTTCACCAGCGCCGTTACCCGGCCAAACCGCTGCACCGCCCGATCCATCAAAAGCTGCGCCTGCGCCACATCCATCATGTCCGCCCGAAGGAACGCCACATCGGCGCGGGTCGAGCGCATGTCCGCCGCCGCCGCCTCGCCTTTTTCGGCGTTGCGGCCCGATATGATCAGCCGGGTGCAGCCCTCGGCCAGCAACGTTTCGGCAATGGCGCGGCCCAGACCCTGCGCGCCGCCGGTGATTACGGCCACGGTTGAGGAGTGATCAGGCATACGTCCCCTCACCATATCCAGTCTCCTTGTCGGTGGTTTGGGCCATGGCACAACCAATCCCGGCGCGCGTCAAGCGGTTCAGAAACAAGCGCAGCATTGGGGCATATCTCCGTCGACTCGCGCCGGGATGGCATGGTCGTGGAATTTATATTCCAATCACTGCAATATTCAATCTGAAAATTCCACACACTACCCGCCGCTGCCTATTCCTGCGCCCGCAACACCTGCGCGGGCCGTGCCGCCAAGGGGCGCAACACAAAGCCAAGGCTCGCCAGCAATGTCGCCAGAATCCCACCCAGAACGATGACCAGCGCCGAGCGGGGCTCGAACGCATAGGGCGCGTCCATCACAAAGCGCATCACGCCCCAGGCCGCCGC